>JAUSJS010000138.1 GCA_030647575.1 Candidatus Limnocylindrales bacterium
CGTGGCCACGGTCCGCGGAGTCGGCTACCGGGCGGCGCCAGCGGCGACAGCCGCAGCCACGGCCATGGCCGCAGGCACGACCGCGAACGAAGTCAGTGGCGGCGATCCACGCTCGATCGAGACGCGCTCATCGTGATCGGCCGGGGCATCGCCGTCCGGATCGCGCTGGCAGCCCTCGCCTCGGCGGCCGTCGGCCTCGTCATCCTGGCCGTCGGCGTGACCGTCGTCGGAGCCGACGTCTTCACCGGCCTCATGGTCGAGGCCGGCGACTCGGCCGAGCACGCCCGGGCGATGTACGACGAATCAGTCACCACGGTCGTCGCGGCGGCGGTCATCGTCGCCGCGCTGGCCAGCATCTGCCTGGCCGTGCTGCTGGCTCGAATGCTCGCCCGCCCTCTTGCCCAGGTCGGCCGGGCCGCCCGCCGGATCGCGAGGGGCGATTACGCAGCCCGCGTCCCCCGGGATGGCCCGGAGGAGCTGGCGTCGCTGGCCGATTCGTTCAACCAGATGGCCGCCAGCCTGGAGCGCCAGGAACAGCTGCGTCGGGACTTCATCGCCAACGCCGCGCACGAGCTGCGGACCCCCTTGACCAACCTGCAAGGCTATCTCGAGGCGCTCCGCGACGGCGTCATCAAGGCCGATCGGGCGACCTACGAGTCGCTCTGGGACGAGGCGGAGCGCCTGGTCAGGTTGTCCCGCTCGCTCGATTCGCTGGCCGAAGGCGACGATTCGACCTCGCCCCCATCGCTCGAGGAGGTCGACCTCGGCGCGGCCATCCGAACGGCGCTCGAGCTTGCCCAACCGACCCTGGACCGCGCCGGCCTGACCGTTGACGTCGAGCTCCCCGAGCGGCTGCCGGTGCGGGCCAATCCGGACCACCTGGCCCAGGTGCTGGCCAATCTCATCTCCAATGCGGCCCGCTACGCGCCGAGTGGTGGCAGGGTCACGGTGCGGGCAGACCGTCGTCCGGACGTCCTGCTGGTCTCGATCTCGAACACCGGCGAAGGCATCCCGTCGGACGATCTCGAGCGGGTCTTCGAGCGTTTCTACCGGGTCGAGAAATCGCGCGATCGAGCCAGCGGCGGCGCCGGCATCGGCCTCGCCATCGTCAAGCAGCTCGTGGAGGCCGGCGGCGGTCGGGTCGGCGCCGAATCGCGCGACGGGCAGACCCGCTTCTGGTTCAGCCTTCCGGCGTGAGCTCCGTCAGGGCAAGCCAATCACGACCATTCCGACGACCACGCCCACCAGTCCCAGCCACTGGATCCCCTTCAGCCGCTCGCCCAGGAACGCGACCGCGACCAGGATCGTGACGGCCGGCCCGAACGATGAGGCGAGGCCGACCATCCAGGTCGGAGCGCTCGAGAGGCCGATCGCGAACGCGATTAACCCTGCGGCATCCAGGGCGCCGGCGACGAGCAGCATCGCGCCGACCCGGCGGACGGGAACTGGATCTCCGGCGGCAGCCCCTCGATCGGGCGCCCGACGGGCCGCGACGGCGAGCCCGACGATCGCGACGATCGAGACGGCGGCGATCACGAGACGAGATACGAGCAGCACCTGGATCCAGTCGGCCGATTCGAGGGCGATATCCATGGTGATCGCCATCAGCGCGAACATGACCAGGGCGATCACGGAGAAGATGACGCCCGGACCGGCGAACCGCGTCCCCCGCAGGCCCCCGCCGAAGGCGACGCCCGTCAGGATCACCCCGATCGTCGCGACCGTCGCCCCGAGCGCCTGGACGGGGGTCAGGGACTCGCCGCGCACCACGACCGAGAGGACCACGGTCAGGCCGCCATACGCCGCGACCATCCCGCTCACGACGGAGATCGGGCCAATCCGCAGGCCGGTGAAGTAGGCAAGATAGGCGGCTGCGCCGATGAGCCCGAGCACGGCGGCGCTCCCGAGCGCCAGTGGATCCGTCGGGAAGGTGGTTCCGGCGGCGATCGCTGCGACCACGAGGAATACCGCACAGACGAGCTGGATGCCGGCCGTGACCCGAAGGCTGCCGATCCGCCGGCTGGCGAGGGCGATCGCGATGTCCATCGTGCCCCACGACAGGGCGGCGCCGAGGCCGGTCAGGAGTCCAAAGGGCATCGACGCAGCGTAGCGAGATGGTTCGCCGCACGCGCCGGCGTCGCGCCCGCCGCGCCGCTCGTGCGTTCGGCTCTACGCGGGCCGGGCTGACGGCTCGCCACTCGGTCGTCCCTATACTCGCCCGGATGGATGCTCCGGGGTTGGCGCAACCGCTCGAAGGTGACGTCGACACCATCCGTCTGCAGGCGGAGGAGCACCCGCTCATCGAGGATATGCCGCCGGCAACTGCCGCCGAGCACTGTCTCAGGCTGATGCACCTGAGGGCATACGACGAGGCGGTTAGCCATGCCGCCGGCCGCGACGTCCTCGACATCGGCTGCAACACCGGGTACGGAACGATCCGGTTCGCGCCGGTCGCCGGACGTGTCGTCGGCGTGGACGTCTCGCCGCGCGCCATCGACGCCGCCCGGCAGCGCGCCCCGGACGGGCGCCCCGAGTTCGTCCTGACCAGCGGGTTCGAGCTGCCGTTTCCAGACGACTCGTTCGACCTCGTGACCAGCTTCCAGGTGTTGGAGCACGTCCCCGATCCGCTGGCCTACCTCAAGGAGCTCCAGCGGGTCGCCCACCCCGGCGGGATCGTCATCCTCGCAACGCCGAATGCCGCCACCCGGCTCTATCCGGGGATGACCCCGTGGAACCGCTTCCACGTCCACGAATACGTGGCGACCGAGCTCCGGGACCTCCTGAAGACCGTCTTCCCGCAGGTCAGGATCCGCGGGATGTTCGGCACGCCCACCCTCTACGAGACCGAGATCCGTCGCGTCGACGCGGCACGCCAGCGCATCCGGCGGAAGGAGGAGGCGGCGGCGGCGGCGCGCCAGGCGACCGCGGCGCATGAAGCCACGGCGCGCCATGCGCCGGCGACCGCGACGCCCGTTCGACCGGCCAGGCCTTTGGCGCTTCGGGTCGCGCGGGCGTTCCTGCCGAGTTTCGCTCGGGCGTGGCTCCGCTCGAACGTACGACCGGAGGGAACACGAGCTACTCGATCCGTATCTTCGCCAGCGATCGAGCCGACGACGGCAGCGGCGGTCGAGCCGCGGTCGATGGATCTCGAGACGTTCCTTCGGTTCTCGGTCGCCGACCTGTTCTACGCCGACACCGATCTCGATCGTGCCATGGACCTGCTTGCGATCTGCGAGCTCGGCCTGAGGCCACCCACCGCCTGATCGGCGCGTGGCCTCAGGCCGCATGGGTCCGCTCCGCCGAGAGCTGCTGGGCGCCGGCTCTGAGCGCCGGAGACTCTGAGCGCCGGAGCGAAGGGGCCCCGTGCTACACTCGGCCACCGGTCCGGCG
>JAUSJS010000141.1 GCA_030647575.1 Candidatus Limnocylindrales bacterium
ACGGACGGCAAGCGGCTGAAGGGCCGCGTCGTCCTGTCGAGTTCCAGCTCCTTCGGGCTGACGGCGTTCGAGGCGGTCGGCCTGGGCGATTTGACCGAGGCCTAGATCTGACGCTGCCACCCTAGGCGCTCCGCCGGGTCATCTCCAAGTCCGCGCGGAAGCGCTCCTCGAGGATCTCCACTCGCCGAGCCAGGCTCCGCGGGTCGTTCGTCCCGCGCTGCGTCGCGTCGTTGAAGTCGACGATGGCGAGATCGCGACCACCTCCCGGTCGGCGCGACTCCGAGAGACGCGTCCGCTGGAACCGGTCGATGAAGTCGCGGAGCCCCGGGACGGCGGCCGGTTGCTCGGCGGCGACGGACCGGACGAAGAGATAGTAGAGCGGCGGATGGGACGGCCGGCGGAGCAGCGGGTCGGCGCTGACGAAAACCTGCTCCATGAGATCGAGCCCGGCGCCGACACCCTGGAGGAGCTTGCGCCGGGCGCTAGCCGACAGGTGCCGGTTCGACTCGAAGAACGCGTCGAGGGCCCTCGGCTTGAGGTTGGGCGGCGGTCGATCGCCGCCCGGGTCGGCCTGCTCGATGAGCAGGAACCGGGCGGCCAGGTCGAAGTGCTGGTAGCGGGCATTTGTGGAGGTCAGCCAGTCCGTGAAAAATGGCCGCCGGGCGACGTCACGGACGAGCGCGGCCATGTCGCCGCCCCTGGCGTTCCGCTTCTCGGCCGCATTGAGCGGCGCTCCGTTGTTGAGCCTCGCGAAGAGCTCCTCGATGTCCTCCTCGGCCGCGTTCTGGATGAGGACCACCGACAGATGGGTCGACCTCAGGACCTCCTGCCAGCGCGGGTCGAATTCGGAGAAACGCGAGCCCGCGATCGGCGGCCGGGTGCCCGGCGGCAGGTCCGGCGCGTTGCCGGGCTCGAACCGGAAGTCGTCGGCGAGTGGGATCTCGTCGGCCAGAAACCGCCAGATCGCGTTCAGCCGCTGCTTGCCGTCGACGACCGCGTAGACCTTCGTCGGGTGTTTGCCGCGCAGGTCGTGGAGGTAGATCTTCGGGACGTCGAAGCCGTTCAGTAGCGAATCGACGAAGAGCTGCTGCTTGTCGAGCGGCCAGACGGAGCTCTCCCGCTGGTACGGCGGGTCGTCGTAGAGGGCGCCTTTCCAGGCGAGCGCCTTGGCGACGCTGAAGTGGTGGGCGAGGACGCAGCGCATCAGGACGTCAGGCGAGCGCCGCCCCAACCACGCGGGCAATCCGGTCGATCTGGTCGGCCGAGCGAGCGACCGGGATCAGGTGGAGGACGTCGAGCCCGGCCGCCCGGTAGGCGCCGATCATTCCGGCGATCGCCTCGTCATCACCGATCGAGACGAGCTCGCGGAACGGCTTGTGGAGCGATCCGTAGTAGCGCGTCAGGAGACGCTCCGCCTCATCGATCTCCGCGGCGTCCGTGCTCGACAGGAGGTAGGCGAGACCGGCGACAGGGAAGTCCGACCGGCCGGCGGCGGCCGCGGCCGCCGTGATCGCCGGCGTCCTGCGGGTCATCGTATCGATCCCGACGGCGCCGAAGATGTAGCCGTCCCCGAAGCGCACCGCGCGATCCGTCGAGGCGGCAGCGTAGCCGCCGACCCACAGCCGCGGACGGGGTCGCTGGATGGGAGCCGGCCCGAGGCTCGTGCCGGCCTGTGCGGTCTCGACGGCCCCTCGCCACAGCTCATCGATCCGACCTAGCTGGCGTTCGAATTCGCGCCCGCGGCCGGCGAAAGGCCGGCCGTAAAGCTCGAAGTCGTTGATCCGACCACCGACACCGACGCCCAGGTCGAGCCGACCCCCGGAGACGGCATCGACGACGGCCGCCTGCTTGACGAGCAGTGCCTCGTCCCTCGTCGGAAGGAGCACGACCGCGGTTGCGAGGCGGACCCGCTCGGTGACCGCAGCAACGGCCGCCAGGGTCGCGATGGGGTCCCAGGTGTCGGCGTGGGGTCGGTCGTGGACGGCGACGGCATCGAAGCCGGCGGCCTCGGCCCGGCGGGCCCAGTCGAGCACCCCGCCCGGCTCGATCTCGTTGCCGAGATAGGTCGGCAGGCCAATCCCGAGTCGCATCCTTCTTCCTCTGGTCAATCGCGGGCAGGCGAGAAGTCGACGAGAACCTTGCGTGAGGGACGACCGGCGACGAACGGCTCGGCGATCGCCCGGTTGGAGAACATCGCCTCGCTGGCGGCGTAGGCGTCGAAGGCAGGCTGGTCGCGCCAGGTCAGCAGGTAGTAGTGGACGCCCGTCTCGAAATCACCGAAGAAGCGAGCATCGAGCAGCCCCGGAACGCGCCGGAGGAGGCGATCCGTCTCGATCGCGAGCCGCCGGGCGGCGGCGAGGTCGAAATCCTTCGTCGGCCACTCGACGAGCGCCACGATGGGTTGTTCTTCCGCCGGGGCGGCGCCATCATTGGTCATGAACCAGTTCCTCCCTGAATGCGATGGTCGCACACGTCGGGTCCTCCCGGCCGAGGCGCGCGAAGTCGGTATACAATCGCATCCGTACCCTTCAGGGCCGCGCCGACCCGATTGGCATGATCAGCGACGACCGCGAGGACGAGGATGGCCGAGAACACGACCGACTGCGAGGCCCTTCAGGCCGAGATCAACTCGCTCCAGGCCGAGTTCGAGGGCCTCTGGATCAAGGTGAGCCAGGGCGGCCCGGGTGGTGCCCGCTATCGCGAGCTCCGCCACATCCTCGACGACCTGCGCCCCAGGTTCGCCGCGGAATGCGGGACCCCAAGCGAGACATCGACGCTCCCGCGTTCGATCAGCGCCGACTGGCGCGCCGGCTGAGCCGAGGAAGGCCCCGGCATGGCGATGATCGACCTCAACGGCGTCCGTCTGCGCAACCGGATCGTCACGTCGGCAAGCCTGCTGGGCTATGGCGCCTCGAAGCGCAAGCTCATCCTCTACGGGCTGAGCCCGATCGCCCAGTGGGTCCCGCTCGAGCGGTTCGGGGCGGTCACGACGCGGACCCTGTCGGTCGAGCCGCGCGAGGGTCACTTCAGCCTCCGCGAGGACTGGAGCCTCCGCGAATTCCCACAGATGCTGCGGCTCTACGGCAAGGCGCTCCGGCGGGTCGACGCCGGCTGGATGAACGCCTTCGGCTGGTGCAACATCGGCATCGAGCGCTACTTCGACGAGTACTACCCGCGGACGGCGAACCTGAACCGGATCATCTCGGTCGGCGGCTTCTCGGCGGAGGAGCTGTGTACCCTCGTCGAGACCGTCAACCGGCGCGCGGAACCCGGCGACATTGCGGCGATCGAGTTCAACGTCTCGTGCCACAACGTCAACTTCTCGTTCGAGACGATCCTCGAGGACGTCCTGCGCCAGGCAGTGCCCCTGTCCCGCCACCCGATCATCCTGAAGATCTCGCCGGACGAGGACTACGTCGAGCAGGCCAGGCTGGCCCAGCGCCACGGCATCGCGGCGCTGACCGCGATCAACGCCATCAAGGCCCTCCGCCTCGATCCGGAAACCGGCGAGCCGTTCATGAAGAACCGCTTCGGCAGCATCTCCGGTCGGGCGATCAAGCCGATCGGGCTGCGGGTCATCGCGGAGCTGCGCGACGCCGGGATCACCCTGCCGATCATCGCGACGGCCGGGATCCGCGACTTCGATGACTGTCGCGAGTATTTCTGGGCGGGCGCCGATGCGGTGAGCCTCGGCAGCGCCGTGTGGCTGACCCGGCTGCCGCTGTACGCCCTGGGCCCGATCGAAGGCCTGCGCATCCGCCGCTTGATCGGCAGGATCGCCCGGTACGAGGCCCCGGCCGCGATTGCCGCGGCATGGGCCGAGCACGGACCGGCTGCCGCCTCCGGACAGGCGTCGGTCTCGTCCGCCGGGCGTGGGGAGGCGGCCCCCGCGGCATCCGGCGAGCCGGCCATGGTGGGTGCCGGAGCGGGCGGCAGTGCCGCTCCCTGACGATCCACCTGCGCGGGCCGCGGGCCAGCCTCGCGGAGTCAGCCTCGCGGGCCGGCTTCGGGGTCGTAGTCGACCGAACGCTGGATGAGCCGGATCAGCTCGTCCGAGATCGGATCGTCCATCTCCTCCTGGATGTGGCCAAGCGCCCCGAGGACTCGACCGATCAGCGCGAACGCCCGGCTGATCTGCCAGCGGAAGCCCATGTCGCTGGCGATCGCGGCGATCGCGCCCGTGACGTTCGTCGGCAGCAGCCACCCGCGGCCCTCAGATGCCAGTGCCGAGACGCGCTCGAGCAGGGCGCAGTACGTCCCGTAACTGCCCGTCTCGCGAGCGATCTCGAAGAGGCGCTCGGCACGCGGGTCGCCGCCCGCGTGGGTCCGATGGCCGATCCCGGAGATCCGCTCGCGTCGCGCGGCGTGGTCCGCGACGACGGCCAGCGCGGCCGCCTCGACGTCCGCGGCCGGCGCCTCCGCGGGGATCGCCTCCTGCAGCCAGCGGGCACACCACTCGGACGAGCCGAGATGCCGGCTCCCGGCGCCGAGGATCGACGCGGCCACCGCCGCCTGGAGCGATTCGGGGGCGTTGCTGTAGACGAACCGGGCGGCCACGACCGGCTTGACGAGCCCGTGCTCCACGAGGACGACGAGCAGCGCGTCGAGCATCCGCGCCTCGCCGGCGGCCGGCCGGCGACCGAGCAGGATCAGCCCGAGCATCTCCGCGAACGAGGTGGAGCCGAGCAGCTCGCCGGTCAGGTCGTGGCCGCGGACGAGCACGCGATCGCGCTCGGGGCGGCCAAGGCGGGTTCGCATCGTCAGGTCACCTCCGCCGTCTGCATCTGCCCGATCGCCTCGTCCGAGTAGCCGAGCTCCCGGAGGATCGCCTCCGTGTGCTCGCCGAGCAACGGCGGCGGGCCGATCCGGCCCTCGTCGTGGCCGGCCAGGGTGACCGCGCTGCCGAGCAGCCGCATCGCTCCGGCGGTCGGATGGGTCACCGTCTGGACGAGGTCGAGCGCCCGGACGCCCGGGTCGGCGAACACCTCGTCGAGCCGATTGATCGGCCCGGCCGGAACGTCGTTGGCGTCGAGGCGCGCCAGCCAGGTCGCCCGCGGCGCCGTGCGGAAGATCGCATCGAGGATTGCGACCAGCTCGTCGTAGTGGCGGACCCGAGCGGCGCGGTCGACGAAGCGGGGATCGTCCCGGAGGTTCGGCCGCTCCACCGCCGCCGTCAGCCCCGCCCAGAATTTCGGTGGGGACGACAGGTGGACGACGAACGGACCGCCGTCCCCGGCGACGAAGGCGTAGGCCTGGGCGATTCGGGCGCGCGTCGCGCGGGTCGGTACCTCGTCCTCGTCGAAATAGCGGGCCGCGTTCTCGGCGACGAACGCCGTCGTCGCCTGGAGGAGGGAGGTCTCGATCAGGCGGCCGGCCCCCGTGCTGCCACGTCCAACGAGTGCCGCGAGGATCCCGTAGCAGGCGAAGACGCCGGTGATGTGGTCGGACAGGGAGATTCCCATCGGCCGCGGCGTGTCGAGGTCGGTCAGCAGGCCGAGCAGCCCGCTCATCGCCTGGCCGACCGTGTCGTAGCCGGGCCGATCGCGATATGGACCGGTCGAGCCGAAGCCGGAGATCGAGCAGTAGACGATCCGCGGGTTGCGCGCGGCGACCGCGTCGTAGCCGAGTCCGAGCCGGTCGACCACACCGGGCCGGTGGTTCTCGACCAGGACGTCGGCGCGGTCGGCGAGGGCAAGCGCCACGCCCCTCCCGGCCTCCGTCCGGAGGTCCAGGCCGAGGCTTCGCTTGCCGCGATTGACGGACCGGAAGGTGGGGCTGTAGCCACCCGTCCCCCAGCCTCGGAACGGGTCGCCCTGCGTCCGCTCCTCGACCTTGACGACGTCGGCACCCATGTCGGCCAGGAGCGCCGCAGCGTAGGGACCGGTGACGTAGCTGGCCAGCTCGACGACGCGCAGCCCCGCCAGCGGAGCCCCGGCCGCCCCTTCACCGGAGGCCTTCACCGCGCGATCCGGATGTCCCACAGGTCCTCCTCCCCACCGACCGCCGGCGCCCAGACGTCGACCTGCAGGAGCGTGGCACAGCCAGGGCAGGCGTATTCGCGGAAGACCGCCTGGTACGGGCTCCCGTCGGGCATCGGCCGACCGGCAAGGTCGGCCAGGTCCCGATCGCGGCGGAGGGCGTGGACCTTGTAGTTGCCGGCCGCCGGTCCCAGGTCGTGACCGCAGCGCCGGCAGCGGACGAAGGCGGTCGATCCGCTGCCGACGAGATCGAGGCTCTCGTGGAAGCGCAGCGGGGGCTCCTCGTCGGCCGGCGCGACGGAAGGCCGGGCCGGCGCGACCGAAGGCCGGGCCGGCGCGGGCGGCCGTGACTCCCGCCGGCGATCCGACCGGATCTCCTCCCGCCGACGCTCCGTGGCCGCCGCGTCGGCGGCACCGTTCGGGCCGATGACGACTCCGTAGACCAGGTTGGCCGTCCGCGCCGTCACCGCCCGCCGCCGGACGTCCCGCTCGACCGCCTCGGGCTCGCGATCGAGGGGATCGCCGTAGCCTCCGCCGCCCTGGGTGAAGTCGGACAGCAGGTGGCCGTCCGGCACCACGACCCGCCCGGGCTCACCGGCCGGCAGGATGACCCGCAGCAGGCCCTGATCGACCGCGGCGATCGCATCGGCCGGGTAGCTGCCGGCGGCGAGGGCCTGGTGGAGGTCGTCAACCGGCTCCAGGATGGCGCGCAGGCCGCCACTTCCCGCCGGGTAGCCTCCGAACAGGCCGAACGCCCCATGAGGCAGCCCGGCATACGGGGCGTAGTCGACGGACAGGTCGTTCGAGCCGTGGACCATCAACAGGCGGGCGCTGCCGGTTCCGCCATTCCAGCGCCCGGCTCCGCCACCGTCCGCGGCGTGGTTGCGGCTGAAGTAGAGGAACGGGTAGTGGAGCTCGATTCGCTCGACGTCGCTGATCCCGCCGGACGGGATGTTCATCTGGCCGCCGGTCGGTACGCCGTCGCGGATCGGGGCCGCCCCGAGACCGCCGCCGTGGATGTCGTAGAGGCCCTGCGGGTTCGGCAGGCCCCGCCGGTTGTGCCCGCCGTAGAAGAATCCCGGCCCGCCGAGGTACCAGAACCCGCCCCACGTCGCGTTGATGTCATCGTCGTGGCCCGCCGCGAAGAGCATCTTCGTGACGCACTCGCGGACCGCCTCGACGACGTACTGGCCGATCCGCGGCGACCGTCCGCAGGCCGCCGGGAAGCGGCAGTTGAGGGCGGACCCCTCCGGCACGGAGATCGTCACCGGCCTGAGCCGGCCGTCGCTCCACGGCACGTCCCAGAACAGCTGGTTGGTCAGGGCGATGGCGACGTGGGCCGTCGTGCTTGGGAGGGTCGAGTTCTGATCGCTCGTCAGCTGGTCGCTGGAGCCCGCGAAGTCGAGGAGCAGCTCCTCGCCCCGCTTGACGGCCGTGCAGATGACGGCGTACGGGTCCGATGTCCTGGTGACGTGGTTCCTGGCCGAGCCGTAGATCCGGCTCCGCCAGGTCCCGTCCGGGATCGAGGCCAGTTTCTGGCGTGCCATCGCCTCCGCGTCGGCGATCAGCTTCTGCCCCGCCGCCTCGACGAACTCGATCCCGAACCGCTCGATCAGCGACAGGTAGCCGCGGCCGGCGACGATGTTTGCCGCCGTTCGCGACTTGATGTCCATCCCGACGTAGTGCGGGTCGCGGCACTGCTCGACGATCGTCTTGAAGACGTCCTGGCGGAAGACGCCGCCCTCGACGATCTTCAGGCCGAGCAGCCGGATCCCCTCGTGGAAGATCTCGGTCGCGGCGCCGCGCAGAACCCCGCCGGTATCCGAGGTGTGGGAGCTCGACGCGATCCAGCCGACCCGCCGTCCCTCCCAGAAGATCGGCGCGATCTGCATCACATCGTAGGTGTGCGAGCCCGCGACGTAGGGGTCGTTGATGATGAGCTCGTCGCCGGGGTTGATCCCTGGGTCGGCCTCGAACCAGTCGATCATCCGGCGGATCGCATCGGACGTTGCCGCGGCGAAGCGGAGATGGCCCGAGCAGGCAAGGATCATCGTCCCGCCGGCGTCGTAGAACGAGCACATGCACTCGCCGCCCTGGGCGACGATCGGGGAGGCGGTCACCCGCTGGAGGGCGATCCGGCCCTCCTCGCCGATCGCCCACAGACGGTGGGAGAAGATCTCGTAATCGACGGGATCGATACGGGCGGGCGCGCTCGCGGCAGTCACGGGCGGATCACCAGGTTGCGGTAGGGATCGACCGTCAGGCTCGCGCCCGGGGGCACGACGACGGTGGTGAACGGCGACTCGACGATGGCCGGCCCGGCGAGGCGAGCCCCCGGGCCGAGGAGGGCCTCATCGTAGACCGGCGTCGGTTGGAAGGCGTGGCCGAACCAGGCCGCGCGCTCGCCCTTCTGGGCGCCGTCCGCACGACCGCTGCCGGGGGATCCGGGTCGAAGCTCCGGCTTCGCGACGCGGCCGACGGCATCGACCCGCAGCCGAGCGAGGTCGAGGCCCGCCTCGAGGTAGGCGACGCCCTTGCCGTAGAGGCGTTCGTAGTGCTCGACGAAGATCGACGGGAGCTGGGCGATCCGCTCGTCCGTGAAGCGGTCCCACGGGAGCCGGATCTCCTCGCCGGACGACTGGCGGCGGAACTGGAGCGTGACGTAGCGACGGAACTCGGGGGCCCCGTCGAGGCCGTCCTGGCCCAGCTCGTCGGCGAGGCTCGCCTCGAGCGCGTCGAGGTCGGCGTTGAGGTCCGCGGCCGGCAGGGGCAGCGCGTAGGCGCGCGTCGCGACGCGGGTGTGGACCAGATCCGCGGCAGCGACTCCGAACGCCGAAAAGACCGGCGAGGTCGGGAAGACGATGATCTCCGGCACGCCCAGGTCCCGCGCGTAGCCGACAGCATGGACCGGGCTCGCGCCGCCGAACGCGTAGAGGACGAAGTCCTGTGGGAGTCGTCCGCTGCGGATGACCTCGCGTCGGATGAGATCGGACATCTTGCTGTCGACGATCCGTACGATCCCAGCGGCAGCCTCGACGGGATCCAGGCCGAGGCGGCGGGCGAGGCGCTCGTCGATCGCCGCCCGGGCACGATCCAGGTCCAGCGTGCGGCGGCCGCCGAGAAAGTAGGCGGGGTCGATGTAGCCGAGGACCAGGTCGGCGTCGGTCACCGTCGGGACCTCGCCGCCCAGGCCGTAGCAGACGGGTCCCGGCCGGGCGCCGGCACTCTGCGGGCCGACGATCAGGCGGCCGGTGGCCTCGTCGACCCGGGCCATCGTCCCGCCGCCGGCACCGATCGAGATGATGTCGGTGATGGGCTGAAGGATCCGGAACCGCCCGAAGATCGGCTCGTCCGCGTAGCGCCAGTAGCCGCCGTCGACGATTCCCACGTCGAAGCTCGTGCCGCCCATGTCCGCGGTGATCGCCCGGCGGTGGCCCAGCTTGTCGCTCATCGTCGCCGAGGCGAGCATCCCGCCGGCGGGGCCGGACTGGAGCGTCGAGATCGGGCTCGCCAGAGCGTGGCTCGTCAGGCCGCCGTTGCCCTGCATGACGAGGATCCGTCCGGCGAAGCCGTCGTCCCGGAGACTGGCTTCAAGGTTGGCCAGATAGCGTCGGACGGTGGGCCCGACGAAGGCGTTGGCGATGGCCGTGTTCGCCCGGGCATACTCGCCGGCCACCTGGCTCAGGTCGCTGCCGAGGCTGCAGAAGACGTGCCCCCCCGGGTCCAGCTCCTCGACGATGCCCCGGATGGCGCGCTCGTGCTCGGGATTGCGCCAGCTGTGGAGAAGGCTGACGGCGATGGCATCGACGCCGGGGCGGCCCGCGTCGCCGATGAGATCGTGAACCGCCACGCGCACGGCGTCGAGGTCGAGCGGGACGACGACGTTCCCCTCGGCGTCGATCCGCTCCGGGACGCCGCGGATGAGCTCCGGCTGGACAAGCGGCTCCGGCTTCGTGATCGAGGTGACCCGCCGGACCTCCTCGTCGGGCAGGCCGTCGACCCGGCCGACGGCTCGCATGATCAGGGTCGTGTCCTCGAAGCCGCGGGTCGTGATGAATCCGACGCTGGCGCCGGCACGGGTGATCAGGGCGTTCGTCGCGACGGTGCTGCCGTGCTTGATCAGGTCGGTCCTGCCGAGGAGCGCCGCCATCCCGAGTCCGGCCGCGGCGGCGGCCTCGCGGATCGCGTCGAGGACCCCGCCCGAGAAGTCGTCCGGCGTCGTCGGCGCCTTGCTCGCCAGGATCTCTCCGTCGCTGGCGATGACGACGACGTCGGTGAAGGTTCCCCCGATGTCGACGCCGATCGTGTAGCGCGGAGTCGCCCCGACGGGACTGGCCAAGAGCGACACGGGCTCGGCTACTCGTAGACCGTGACGTTCGGCTCGTAGCGGCAGCGGCAGGCGCCCTGCCGCTCGCAGGCTGCGAGCGGCAAGGCAGGCAGGCCAGACGGGATGTACGAGCGATCGGTCAGCGCAAGACAGGCGGCGCAGGCCTCCGAGTCCGCCGCGACGAGAGCGACGCCGTCGATCCCGCCGTCGAGGTACATCGCCTGGAGACGAGCCAGTTCCGGATCCTGACGCAGTCGCTGCTCGAAGACCGGATCCATCAGATGCCGAGCTCGCTTCGGGTGAAGAGGGCCGTATACCCGTAGCCGGCCTCGGTGATCCGGGCCTGGCCGCCCTCTTCCCGATCGACGACCGCCAGGATGCCGAGGACCCGGCCACCGGCCTCCACCACCCGGTCGGCCGCCTTGATCGACTGTGCGCCGGTGGTGATGACGTCCTCGATCACGAGGACCCGGTCGCCGGCCGCCAGCTCGCCCTCGATCAGGTTCGAGGTGCTGTACTCCTTGGAGAACTTCCGGACGATGATGAACGGCAGGTTCGTCGCCAGCGAGAGGGCCGCGGCGAGGGCGACCGCGCCGAGCTCCGTGCCGGCGAGGCGGTCCGTCTCCGGCGGGACGAGCCGGGCCAGGCCGGCGGCCAGGTTCCGAAGCAGAGAGGGCTTCGTCTCAAACCGGTACTTGTCGAGGTAGTAGTCGCTGCGGGCCCCCGAGCTGAGAACGAAGTCGCCGCGGAGGAGCGATGCGTCGAGCAGTTCTCGGCCCAGGGCCGCATGGTCGGGGCGCTGGGGGGGATCGGTCAGGCCATGCTCCGTCATTCGCGCAGGGCTCCTCGTTCAGCGGCCTTCGCCTGCCCCAGTGATCGGTGGCGACGACAAGGATAGCGGCCCCAGGGGGAGGGAAGCGGCCGAAGCCGATGAACTATCCGCTCGCGCCGGCGACGAACCGGCTGAGTCGGTACGGCTCGAGTTCGGGCTGGCGGTCCCCGAGCAGCTCCGCTGCCACGAGGCGCCCGAGAACAGGCGTCAGCGAGACGCCGCTGTGGGCGACCAGGAAGTAGGCGTTCTCGATGACCGGCGCGAAGCCGGCCGCCGGCATCCCATCGGCGGGAACGGACCGGATCCCGACGCGCGCCGCTTCGATTCGCGCGGAGCGCAGGTCAGGGACGATCCGGGCGGCGCGGGCGAGGAGCTCCCGGCACGGGTCCGCATCGGGCGCCATCTCCCGCACGGACGGGTCGAGGGTGGCGTCGATCTCGCGTGATGAGATCATCAGCCGACCGGCTCCGTCCGGGCGCAGAGCGACATCCGCGGCATGGACGATCCGCGTCACGCCGGTGGCAAGCGGCTCACTGATGGCGAGCAGGCCCGGCGTCGGCGACATCGGCAGGGTCACACCGGCCCGGCGGGCGATCCCCTCGCTGGACTCGCCCGCGGCGATCAGGACGATGTCCGCCGACAGGCGGTCGCCGGACGCGAGGCGGACGTGGCGGACGTGACCGCCGTGGACCTCGAGCTCGACGACAGACGCTCGCGACAGGACGCGAGCGCCGGCCGCCCGGGCAGCCGCAAGGAGGCGCCCGATGAGCACCGGCGGGTCGATCCAGGCCTCGGCCTCCCAGTGCGCGGCGAGCAGCTCCTCGGGACCCAGGTCGAGCCCTGGCTCCAGTGCCGCAAGGCCGGCCCGATCGAGGGTCCGCGCGGGGTAGCCCAGATCGGCGTGGCGATCGACCCGCTCCTGGAGCTTGGTCATCGCCGGACCGAGGCTGATCGTGATGTCGCCGACCGGGTGGTACCAGTCGCCGCCGAGCGAGGCTGCGAGGCCCGGGTAGGCGGCCACGCCCGCGGCATTCAGGGCGAAGTACCCGGCAGGGCTCTTCTCCTGGGCATTCACCCAGGCGAAGCTCGCGCCCGACGTGCCGCCGCCGGGCCGCCCCGCGTCGAGGACTGTCACCTCGACGTCAGGCCCGGCCAGGTGGTAGGCGACCGACGAGCCGAGCAGACCGGCCCCGACGACGATGACCGACACCATCCTCAGGCTCCTCCGTCCGGGCGCGCGGTCACGATCATTCGACCGGCGGCTCGCGGTCGAGGGCGAGCGTGCCGGCACGGGCGAAATTCTCCGGCGGGACCTCTTCGATGAAGACCGTCACTGTCTGCGGGTCGACGCGATAGACGTCGACGACCACGTCGGACAGGCGACGCGCGAGCTCGCGCTTGAGCTCGACGCTCCGACCGGCGATCGACTGGACGATGATCCGGGGCATGGCCGACTCCTCCAATGGCGGTCAGGGCCGGGCGATCGCGGCCTCGCGGTGCTCGACCTTCTCGTACCCGCTCCACAGCGGCTCGTAGAAGTAGCGGATCCCGTACTCGATGCGGAGCGTCCGGGTCCGCTTGTCCGACGGGTTGAAATGTTCGTGGCGGGTCATCTTCGGCGGAACGTGGACGGCATCGCCCGCCTCCCAGTCATAGTGCTCGAAGTCGATCTCGGAGAAGCCGACGCCCTCGAGCACGTAGAGGACGGCCTCCGTGTGCGAGTGGCAATGGCTCGAGGTGTGGGGCACCTCCTCAAACACGTTCGTCATCGCGACCGATACGGCGGTGAAGCCGTTGCGTTCCTCGCTGGGGCTCTCGCCGCCGCCCATGAGGATGTAGATCGCGCCGTGGCGATGCGGGTTCTCGTTCTTGTGGCGGCTCTGCTTCCCATCGCTGTGGCCGTCGTTCTCGGCGGCGGCGCGGCCGGCGGCCTCGCGGACCTCCTCGCGGCGCTTCTGCTCGTCCGGTGCGTCCTCGAGGTGGAGGGCGATCCGGCGGCCGGGCGTGTCGAACTGGCCGTCCTCAGCGGGGAATGCAGACTCGAATCCGTCGGTGTTGGCGCCCTTCGGCCCGAGCTGCTCGAGCCGGCCGAGCCTGACGAACAGGTCGAGATCCATCGCCGAGGCCGTGACGTAGACGACGTCGTCAGTGCCGGTGTTGAAGAGCCGGTGATCGGACATATACGGGACGTGGATCGTCGTCCCGCTGTGGAAGTCGTAGCGACGGCCTTCAACCACGATGAAGCCGCTCCCGGCGACGATGTGGATCGCCTCCTCGCCGTGCCGGTGGTGACCAGTGTGGTGGCCGGCCGGGATGATCGCCTTGCAGAGGTTCGTCCCCGACGATGGGAAGCCAACCTGCGGCCCGATGAGCATGGCGATCCGGTGGTCGTTCTCGGTCTCGATCCAGGTCAGGTCGCGGCCGCGCGCAACGACCGGCGAGCGGTTGACCGCGAGCTCGTTCTGCTGGCTCGTCGCGAGCCACTCTGCGTAGAAGTCCGCGCGTTCCAGGCGGGTGACGCTGCGCCACAGTTCTGACAATCTGAACCCTCCTCGGCTCTCGGCGTCCGCCCGATGGCCGGAAATGTGGCGGCGGGGCCGGTGGCCCGACCCCGCCGCCAGCGTGACTTCGTTCAGCCCATCGACGTGATCGGATCGTTGACGAGCGACGCCCCGGGGGCGTAGTCGAGGACCACGCCGGACGGATTGACCCGCTCGACGACCTCCGGTGGGATCCGGCAGGCCGGCGGGAACGTGGCCGGCGGAGCCGGCTTCGTGCAGTCGAGAATCATCTTCGTCTCCATCGGCCCCTTCTCTTCGCGGTGGAAGCCGTAGGTCACCGGGTTGAGGTGGCCGCCGAGGAAGTTCGGCATGACGATCAGGTCGCGGTCACCCTGGAAGCGGGTCGTGAACGCCCACATCACCTGGTCGTTGTCGAAGACGTCGATGTCGTCGTCGACGATGAAGATGTGCTTGAGGATGGGATCGACCGCGAACGCCGCGCAGGCGGCGATCTTCGGCTCCCCCTCGACCTTCTTCTTCATGGCGATGAAGAGGGTGCTGCGGATTCCCATCAGCGGCAGGTTGACGGCTGTGACGGTCGGGATCGACTCGCGGACGCGCCGGTAGATGCCACCCATGCGCGGCAGGGCGCCGAGCACGAGGTGCTCGCGATGGGCGTTGAAGACGTCGACGTAGATCGGCTGCTTGCGCATGGTGATCGCCGTGATCTGGAGCCACGGCATTGGTCCAAGGCGCGTGTAGTAGAGCGGGTACTCGCCGAACGGACCCTCGTTCTGGACCTTCTCCGGGTCCGTGTCGACGAAGCCCTCGATGATGATCTCGGCGCGCGCCGGGACCTGCAGGTCGACGGTCTTGGCCTGGACCACCTCGAGCGACTCGCCGAGCAGCCCGCCCATGACCTCGAGCTCGCCGCCGATGCCCGGCAACTTCGAGACAGCGCCCATCAGCATCGCCGGGTGGTGGCCGATGACGAGGGCCACCTCCATCTTCTGGCCCAGTTCGCGGTAGGCGCGCAGGATGTACGAGGTGTGGTGGGCGGGGTTGGACATGAAGCCGACCTGCCTGGGCCCCTGGATCTGGTGGCGGAAGATGCCCGCGTTCTGGCGCCCGCTGTCCGGGTCTCGGGTGATCGCGGCGGCGGACGTGATGTACGGCCCGGCGTCGAGCTCCTGGTGGACGAGGCTGGGAAGCTTCGTGACGTCGATCTGATCGCCGGTCAGGACGACCTCGTGGACGGGTGCCTGGTCCGACGAGACGAGCGTCGTCGGGATCGGCGAGCCTTCGCGCTTGCCGTACTCGGGCACCATGGCGTGGACGTCCGTGTTGATGCTCAGGGCCACTCGCTCGTAGGTGCCGTGGAGGTTGAGCAGGAGCGGGATCTTCGAGCCCTTGATGTTCTTGAACAGGACCGCCGGAAACCCCGGGTACTTGGGATCCTTCTCCATCTTGTGGACGATCGCCGCCGCTTCGAACTCGGGCTCGATTTCCTCCTCGACGATCTTCAGCTGGCCGGGATCATGCTTGATGAGTTGGTCGAGATACGTTCGCAGGTCCTGCGCCATTCGCGTCTCCTCCGTGTCTATCCTGGGGTTGCCTTTGCCTGGTTGCGCTTGGTGAGGTCGGCTAGAGGGCCACGACGCCGGCCACAATGGCGACGGCGCCCAGGACGATCCGCCAGGTCAGGGTTTCCTTGCCCTTCAGCACAAGGAATGTGAACACGAGCGTGAACAATGGGGCGCTTGCCGTCACCGGGTAGACAACGCTGACGATGCCACC
>JAUSJS010000147.1 GCA_030647575.1 Candidatus Limnocylindrales bacterium
GATCCTGCCGCGGAGCCCATCCCGGACGACCTTGCGGGCGATCTCCGTGACCCGCTCGGCGGTGAAGCCGAGCTTCTCGAAGATCGTGCCGGCCGGCGCCGACGCGCCGAAGTGATCGAGCCCGACGATCGCGCCCTCGTCGCCGACCCAGCGCTCCCAGCCGAGCGAGACACCGATCTCGACGCTGATGCGCTTGCGGACATCCGGCGGCAGGACCGAGTCGCGGTAGGCCTGCTCCTGTGCCTCGAACAGCTCCCAGCACGGCAGCGAGACGACGCGGGCCGAAATCCCCTCGCTCTCGAGCGCCTTGCCGGCGGCGAACGCCAGCTGGAGCTCCGAACCCGTGCCGATCAAGATGACTTCCGGCGCGCCGCCCGACGCTTCGTGAAGGACATAGCCACCGCGTCCGACGCCCTCCCGTGCCTTCTCCGCGGTACCGACCAGCGTCGGCAGCTTCTGGCGGGTCAGCGCCAGCGCGACCGGACCGTCGTGCCGCGCCACGGCGGCAGCCCAGGCGGCGGCCGTCTCGTTGGCATCGCCCGGGCGGACAAACCACAGGTTGGGGATCGCCCGGAGCGCGGCGTAGTGCTCCACCGGCTGGTGGGTCGGGCCGTCCTCGCCGAGGCCGACGGAGTCGTGGGTCCAGACGTAGATCACGTGGAGCCCGGAGAGCGCCGCCAGCCTGACCGATCCACGCATGTAGTCGCTGAAGTTGAGGAAGGTCCCGACGTAGGGAATGAACCCGCCGTGATAGGCGAGCCCGTTGCCGATGCCGCCCATGGCGTGTTCGCGAACGCCGAAGCGCAGGTTCCGGCCGGGCTCGTCGGCGCTGAAGTTCCGCTCCCCCTTGACGTCGGTCAGATTGGATTCCGACAGGTCCGCGGCACCACCGAAGAGCTCCGGCACGCGAGCGGCGAGCGCCTGGATCGCGTCCTGGCTGGCGTTGCGGGTGGCGACCTCCGAGCCCGCTTCGTAGGTCTTGAGCTCGGCATCCCAACCCTGCGCCAGGGTTCCGCCGATACGTCGATGGAATTCCGCCGCCGCCTCCGGATGGGCTGAGGCGTACGCCTCGAGGCGAGCCTCCCACTCGCCGACCAGCGCCTCGCCGGCCGCGATCGCGGTCCGGAACCGCGCTGCCGCCTCGTCCGGCACGTAGAACGAGCGATCGGGATCCCAGCCGTAGGCCTCCTTGGTGAGGCGGACCTCGTCCGGACCGAGCGGGGAGCCATGCGCCTTCTGGCTGTCCTGCCTGTTCGGGCTGCCGAAGCCGATGTGCGTGCGCACCGCGATCAGGCTCGGTCGCTCGTCGGCTCGAGCGGTCTCGATGGCCGCCTCGATCGCTGCCAGGTCGTTGCCATCCTCGACGCGCTGAGCGTGCCAGCCGTAGGCCTCGAAACGCTTGGCCACGTCCTCCGACCAGGCCATCGCGGTCGGGCCGTCGAGCTGGATGTGGTTGTCGTCATAGAGGACGACCAGCTTCTCCAGCCTGAGATGGCCGGCGAGGCTGGCGGCCTCCGACGCGATGCCCTCCTGGAGGTCGCCATCGGACGCGATCACATAGGTCCAGTGGTCCACGATGGTGTGCTCGGGCCGGTTGAACTCGGCCGCGAGACGCCGTTCGGCGATCGCCATGCCGACCGCGTTGGTCAGGCCCTGGCCGAGCGGTCCGGTCGTCGCCTCGACGCCCGGGGTCAGTCCGTACTCCGGGTGGCCCGGGGTGATGCTGCCCCACTGGCGGAACGACTGAAGATCCTCGAGCGACAGCGCGTAGCCGGTGAGGTGGAGCAGCGAGTAGAGGAGCATGCTGGCGTGTCCGGCCGACAGCACGAACCGGTCACGGTCCGGCCAGTCCGGATGGGTCGGCGCATGGCGCAGGAAGCGCGTCCACAGGACGTAAGCCATCGGCGCTGCCCCCATCGGGGCACCCGGATGCCCGGAGTTCGCCTTCTGGACCGCGTCGATCGAGAGCGTCCGGATCGTGTCGATGGCGAGGTGGTCGAGGTCCGTGGCAACGGTCATAAGGGCAGGCTCCCGTATTGGGTTCGGGCGCGAGTCGCAGGTCCGGCCATTGTAGGCGCGAGCCCCGCTATCCTCCGGAGATGCCGTCGATCCACCGACCGACCAGGCTCAGACGCCCGAGACGCCCGGGTGGAACGGCGGGGCAGCCCGGCCCGCCACGCATCGTGATTCTGGGCGATCTGGCGCTCGACGTCGTGGTCGCGCCGAGCCGTCCCTTGGAGTCTGGCACCGACGTCGCCGGTCGCGTCGCCTTCGTCCAGGGCGGTTCGGCGGCGAACACGGCACGGTGGCTCGGTCGGCTCGGCGCGCGGACGACCCTGATCGCGGCGGTCGGTCGGGACCCGACCGGGAGGGCGCTGGTCGACGCCGTTCGCGGCGACGGCGTCAAGGTCCGCGTTTCTCGGATCGCGGGCGCCCGGACCGCTCGGATCGGCGTGCTGGTGAGCCCTGACGGCGAGCGCAGCTTCGTGGCCGATCGGGGTGCGGCCGACCTGCTCGACCCGGCCGACCTGAAGTCGGCCTGGTTCGCCGGCGCCCAGGCGCTCCATCTGCCGGTCTACTCGCTGCTCGGCGCGCCGCTTGGGGCGGCGGGCCGGCGAGCGCTGGAGCTCGCGCGGGACGCGGGCGCCATCGTGAGCGTCGACCTGGCCTCGATCGGGCCGCTCATGACCGGCGGTCGCCGAGCCGCCCGCGAGCTCATCGCGAACACGGCACCGGACATCCTGTTTGCCACGGCGTCCGAGACCGATGCGCTCCTCGGCGGCGGGCGGGCCGAAGGACTGCTCGAATTCGCCCAGATTGCCGTGATCAAGCGCGGTTCGAAAGGCGCGACCGTGCTGGCTCGGGCCGCCGCTGAGCGCCTGCGCTTCGAGGTAGTGCCGGCGCCCCTGACCGCTATCGACACGACCGGCGCAGGCGACGCCTTCGATGCCGGCTTCCTCGTCGGCTGGTTTGCGGCGCGGAGTGCCGGTCGGTCGCTGCCAGCCGCGCTCCAGCGGGCGGCGCTGGCGGGCCACCACGCGGCTGCTCGGCAACTCTCCGCGCCTCGCCCGGAACTGGCCCTCGGCTGAGGGCCGGCCTTCTAGTCGCTCCGCAGGTAGCGGTCGAACCAGTCGAGCATCCGGGTCATCCGGTCGATCCGCCGATCGGGACGCCCACTGGATGCGTAGACGTGTGACTCCTCGGGGTAGAGGACGTACTCGACGGTCCGCCCGAGATGGCGAAGAGCGATGAACAACTGCTCGTTGTCCTGCGGCGGGCAGCGTAGGTCGGCCTCGGCCTGGAACATCAGCAGCGGCGTCCGGATCGTGCTGACGTGGCGGAGCGGCGACTGGCGCCACAGGCGCTCGATCCCTTCGGGGCTGAACGGGTCGCCGAGCTGCGCGGCGCGGCTGTATTCAGGGCCCGAGTCCGAGTTTGCCCACCCGGAGATCTGGTTGGTGACGCCGTTCTCCGACACGGCGGCGCGGAAGCGCTCCGACGTGCCGATCAGCCAGTGGACCATGAACCCGCCGTAGCTCAGGCCCAGCACGCCGACGCGATCCGGGTCGGCGAGGCCGAGGCCGATGACGTGATCGACCGCCGCGTGGACGTCATCGGCATCGGCGCCGCCCCAGCCGCCGAGCTGCGGCCGGATCCACCCCCGGCCGTAGCTGGCGGAGCCGCGGAGGTTCGGCAGGACGACCCGGTAGCCGCGCGCGACCAGCAGGGTGACCTCAATGTGCGGTGCCGGCGCCCACGCCCCGAGCGGTCCACCGTGGACGTCGACGACGGTCGGGAGTGGCGCGTCACCGGCGCCCGGCGGGGAGGCGACCCAGGTCTCGATCGGGCCGCCCGGCCCCGGCGCGTCGAACCGGCGCATCTCCGGCTGGGGATGACGACGTTGCCAGGCCGACCCGAGCGTCGAGCGGGTCGTCCAGCGCGGCCGGCCGGCGCCGTCCTCATCGAGCGTCATCAGCTCCATCGCCCTGGTGCCGAGGGTGGCGAGGACGGCGATGGTGCCGGTCGCAGCCACGCCGAGCGCGTGACTGGTGGCATCGGACCAGGGCCCGGGCTCGTCGCGTGGCGTGGCGGTCGGCGAGTTGCGTGCGGCGCCGGTCTCCGGGTCCAGCTCGAAGCGGACCGGGTGCGATCGGCCGCGATCGGTCACCGTGGTCACGATCGTGGCGGGACCGTCCCAGTAGGGTCCGGGCCGGCCCGAGACCATCCAGCCGTTGAGGTCCGTATCGGCCCAGTTGCCGACCGGCCGATCCAGGTCCGGGGCGAGCGCACGGGGAGCGGCCGAGCCGTCGGCCGGACCGATCAGGATCGTCGGGCTGATGTCGTCGAGCGGCTCCGGGTCCAGGACGCCGATGGCGGCCAGCCAGCGACCGTCTGGGGAGTAGGCCGGGTGGTTGGCGAAGCCGCCTGCGGCCATGACCTCTCGAGGCTCGGGGGCCCCGGTCCCGCCGGACGACCCGTCGCCGTCGCCGTCGACCTTGACCGCCCAGATGGTCGGTCGAGGACGCAGGTCGGCGACCGGACTCCGGTCCGCGGTGAAGGCGACCGATCGGCCGTCCGGGGACCAGGCGATGTCGGAGACGCCCCAATCGCCGGCAGTGACCTGGCGTGGTGTCGCAGCGCGCCTCGCCTCCACGACGAAGAGGTGCGACCAGCGATCCCGGTGACCCTCACCGTCCCAGCGCCAGTCGACGCGGATGATCCGGCGCGCGAGCGGCGTCGCCGGGTCGCCGGCGGTGCCCTGGCGCGCCCGGTGACGTCTGCCGGCGTCGACCGGCGGCACGCGCCCAACCAGGAAACGCGGCGGATCGACCTCGGCCGTGAAGGCGAGCCGGCGGCTGTCCGGTGACCAGGCGACCTCCGCGACCGACCCGTATCCCTGGTGCCGAAGCGCTCGTTGGGTCCCGCTGCGCACGTTCATGACGACGACCGAAGCGGGCTCGTCATCCCTGGTCGGGTCGCCGCGCACGAAGGCGAGCCGGCGGCCATCGGGGGAGAGCCGCGGCCGGCCGTCTCGCACGATCCCCGACGTCAACTGCCGCGGCCGCCCGATCCGCCCGCGATCCAACGGGATCGCAAAGAGGTGCGTCACGTACCGATCGCCCCGGACGGATCGCCGCGCCACGACGGCGAGGCGCCCGTCGAGCGATAGGTCCAGCTCCTCGACCACGACCTGGCGGCGGATATCGGCGGGCGTCATCGGGCGGCGAGTTGGCACGAGCGACAGGGTAGTCCCGGCGCTACGCTTGGGACATGGGCGTTCCACTCGACGTCACCGGACGGCTGGTCGTCGCGCCGCCCGTCGCAGCCGCCCTGGCGGCCGGCGCCCCGGTCGTGGCCCTCGAGTCGACGCTCATCAGCCATGGCCTGCCGTATCCGCAGAATCTCGAGGTCGCGACCGCCTCCGAGGCGGCGGTGCGATCCGCCGGGGCCGTGCCCGCGACGGTGGCCCTCCATGACGGACGGATCCTGGTTGGCCTGGACGCCGCTGCGCTCGAGGCACTGGCGACTGCGCCGGCGGGCTCCGTCCGGAAGGCCGCCCGGCCGAGCCTGGCGGTTGCCCTTGCCGCCGGGGGCTGGGCGGCGACGACGGTCTCGGCGACGATGATCGCCGCTCATGCCGCCGGGATTCGCGTCTTCGCGACCGGTGGCATCGGCGGGGTCCACCGCGGGGCGATCGGCGGCTCGCGGTCCGGGTCCCGTCCGGCCGCGTCGGAACCGACCTTCGACATCTCGTCCGATCTCGAGGAGCTCGCCCGAACCCCGATGGCGGTGGTCTGCGCCGGCCCGAAAGCGATCCTGGACGTGCCCTCTACGCTCGAATACCTGGAGACGCGAGGCGTGCCGGTCGTGGCGATCGGCCAGGACGAGTTGCCCGGGTTCTTCGCCCGGTCGGCCGGGATCAGGGCGCCTTCGTCCGTCCGGGACGTGGCGGCGGCCGCCGAGCTCGTCGTAACCCACCTCACCCTCACCCTCGGGAGCGGGATCCTCCTGTGCGTCCCGGTGCCGGCAGAGGACGCGCTGCGAGAGGCGATCGCGCGCGAGGCGGTCGAGCGGGCCGTCCGCGAGGCGCAGAGCGAGGGGATCGGCGGCCCCGCCCTCACCCCGTGGCTGCTTGCCCGGATCGCCAGCCTGACGCAGGGTGCCTCGATCCGAGCCAATGCGTCATTGATCGTCCACGACGCGCGGGTCGCGGGTGAGCTGGCCGTCCTCCTCGCCTCGGCCTGACGGCGCGGCGTGTCTCCATCGGGCCAGCCGCTATGGCGCGGCGCTCCGACCGGGGCGGCACCGACGTTAGGGTCCCTACCACCGGCCGCGACTGCCTTGCTTGGCATCGAGGCGCTGGTACACTCCACGGGACCGGACCACCGGTTCGGGACCCGAGGAGGGGCGCCAGCGCATGCGGATTTACGAGGGCAGCCCGCGCCAGGACTTCGAGGAGGTCTTTCGCTCGATGGGCGCGTTCATCGACGAGCGCGGGATGAAGGACGTCCTGCTGCTCGAGGCGCCGGACGGCTACATCGTCCAGGGACTGGTGACCAGCGGTGCAGCCGGGGGCGCCTGGTCGGAGTCGATCGGCTCCCAGACGAAGGAGACCCTGACCTTCCTCGACGACGACATCGCGAGGTTCATGGAGGAGGCCGGCGCCCGGCGCGGCCGAACCGATCCGACCCCGCCCCACGTCGCCGGCCACTACGAGACGGCCTTCCGAGTCATTGGCCGCTACATGGACGAGCAGAAGCCCCGCGACGTCTTCTTCTTCGAGCAGGACGGAGCGTTCGTGGTCCGGCTGCTCATGAATACCCAGGCCGGTCCTCGGCACGAGCTTGCCGAGTTCACCGCCGATGACGTCAGCAACCTGGTTGCTCGCGGGCCCAGCCTGCGCCAGCCCGACATGCCCCGAGTCGCCACGCCACCGGTCGAGACACCACATTGACCCGAGGCCATCGCCAATCGCAACCTGGAGGTACGCCATGAAAGCACTCAAGACTGTTGCCGTCGCGCTGGGGGTCACGCTGGCCGCGCTGATCGTCATCCCGCTCGCGGTCCTGGCCGGACTCTTCGTCTGGCTGAAGCTGACCGAGGAGGCCGACGAGGAGATCCTCGAGCTCGACCAGGAGACCACCACCTGACCGTCCCCGAGCCGGCCACCGATCCGATCCTGACGCCCGCCGAACCGGCGGGCGTTGAACTGTCCCGTGCCGTCGCGCGCCCGAGCGCTCATGGACGCAGCGCGAGCGAGCCCGAGTCCGAGCGATCGGCCGGCCAGGCTGAGCCCGCCGCAGCCGACCGCCGGCTCGCCGAACTCGCGGTCCTGATAGTCATGGTCTTCTGGGCAGGCAACTTCATCGTGGTCAAGGGTGCGATCGGGATTCTCCCGCCGGTCGGCTTCACGTTCCTGCGCTACTCCCTGGCGGCGGTGACCCTGCTCGCTCTGCTGCGCTGGCGAGAGGGCGCCATCCGCCTGCCCCGCGGCGACGTCGTGCCCATCGCGCTGCTCGGAATCGTCGGCTTCGGCTGCTACCAGATCATCTGGCCGGTCGCCCTCCAGACCATTCCAGCCGGTGACTCCGCCCTGCTGATCGCGACGACCCCGGTGATCACGGCGCTGCTCGCAGTAGCCACCGGCGCCGACGCACCGAACCGGGTCAAGCTGCTTGGCGCGCTCGTCTCGTTCCTCGGGGTGGCGGTGGTCATCGCAGCCGGACAAGGACTGAACCTGGGTGTCTCGCTGGTGGGCGACCTGCTGACCCTCGTCGCGGCACTCTGCTGGGCGCTCTACACGGTCTTCGGAGCCGGCATCCTGCGCCGCCACTCACCGCTCATGGCCACCACGTGGGCGATCGTTGCCGGAACGCTGTTCATGGCGCCAGTCGGCATCGCCCAGCTCGCGACGGTGGACCTCTCGGTCGTTGGGCCCGCGGTCGCCCTCGCAGTGGTGTATGCGGGAACGCTGGCCGCCGGATTCTCCAACGTGATCGTCTTCCACGGCCTGAAGCTGCTCGGTCCGACGCGGGTCAGCGCCTTCCAATTCCTGGTGCCCGCACTCGCGGTGGTGCTGGCCGCGATCTTCCTCGGCGAGCCGATCCGGCTCGTCCAGGTCCTCGGCGGGATCGTCATCCTGGCCGGGGTCGCGCTGCTGCGACGCGGGGCGTGGCCGAGCGGCCCCCCCATGCGCGCAGGGCGGTGGCCCGCGCCATGAGATCCCCAAACGGCTCGGCGCCGCCGGTCGCGCCCCTCCTCCCTGGCGACCCACCGGTTGCGATGCTCGTCGACTATGACGGGACGATCGCCCTGACCGACGTGTCCGACACCGTGATGGCCGAGCACGTGCCGGCGATCTGGGAGTCCGAGGCGGCCGCCTATGACGCCGGGCTGATGGGCTCACGCCGGCTGATGGAGATAGAGGTGGCCCTGGTCGACGCGCCCGCGGAGGCCCTGCTGGCCACCGCCGCCGCCCAGCCGCACGACCCCGGATTCGTGCCGTTCGTCCGGCGAGCGCAGGCGGCCGGCATCGTCGTCGAGGTCGTCTCGGACGGCTTCGGCTTCTTCATCCAACCGGCGCTCGAAGCGCTCGGTGTCGGCGAGCTGCCGGTGATCACCGCCCGGACGACGTTCGAGGGTCGGCGCGCGTCGATCGCCTTCCCGAATGGCCACCCGAGCTGCCACGTCTGCGGAACCTGCAAGCGCAATCGGGTCCTGGCGCATCAGGCCGCCGGACGTGCCGTGATCTTCATCGGGGACGGCGAGAGCGACCGCTACGCCGCCGGTTACAGCGACCTGGTGTGGGCCAAGCGCTCATTGGTCCGGATCTGCCTCGAGTCTGGCTGGGACTTCCGGCGCTGGACCGAGTTCAGCGAGATCGACGCGTGGCTCGAGGAGACGCTGGCCGCCTGGCGAGCCGACCCGGGCGGTCTCGCCGGACCACGCGCGCGCCCGTTCTTCTGCGGTCCGGAGGTCTGGGGCGAGGGCCTCATCGATCCACCGCTAAAGGCCTGGCCGCCGGCTCGCTCGTAGCCTCGCGCCGAGTCACCCCGGTCGTCGTTGGGTCGCTCGGGTTGCCCCGGGCGGGGCCATCCGGTAACATTCGAAAAACCCCCGGAGGACCCGACCCATGGCGAAGTATGTCTTTGTGACCGGAGGCGTGACCTCCTCTCTTGGCAAAGGCATCACCGCCGCCAGTATCGGACGACTCCTGAAGGCCCGCGGCCTCCACGTCTCGATCCTCAAGCTCGACCCGTACATCAATGTCGACCCCGGGACGATGTCGCCCTACCAGCACGGCGAGGTCTTCGTCACCGATGATGGCGCCGAGACGGACCTCGACCTTGGGCACTACGAGCGGTTCATCGACGAGAATCTGACCCAGCTCAGCAACGTCACGACCGGCCGGATCTACCAGGCCGTCATTGCCAAGGAACGGCGCGGCGACTATCTGGGTGGGACCGTCCAGGTCATCCCTCACATCACCAACGAGATCAAGGAACGGATCGTCCGCGTCGCTCGCCAGGGCGATCCGGACGTCGTGATCGTCGAGGTCGGCGGGACCGTCGGCGACATCGAATCGCTGCCGTTCCTGGAAGCGATCCGCCAGATGCGCAAGGATGTCGGGCGCGCGAACGTCCTGTACGTCCACGTCACGCTGCTCCCGGCCCTGGCGGCCACGGGCGAGCTCAAGACGAAGCCGACCCAGCATTCGGTCAAGGAGCTGCGCGGCATCGGCATCCAGCCCGACGTCATCGTCCTGCGCAGCGACCACCCCGTCAGTGACGAGATCCGCGAGAAGATTGCGCTCTTCACGGACGTCGCCATGGAGGCGGTCATTCCGGCCGAGACGGCCGACACGATCTACGAAGTCCCGCTGATGTTCGAGGCGGCCGGCCTCGGCCGGCGGGTCGTCCGAGAGCTCGGTCTCGGCGATCCGGACGCGATCCCGGACCTGGATTCGTGGCGGGCGCTGGTCGCCCGGATCAAGGCGCCCAAGCCGGTCCTCGAAATCGCGCTGGTCGGGAAGTACATCGAGCTGCCCGACGCCTACCTGTCGGTCACCGAGGCGCTCCGCCACGCCGCCTGGGCGCACGAGCTCGACGCGAAAGTGCGCTGGGTCGACTCGGAGGCGCTGACCCGCGAAAACGTCGCCGAACGGCTCGCCGGGGCGGCGGGCATCCTCGTGCCCGGCGGCTTCGGTCATCGCGGCATCGAGGGCAAGGTCCTGGCCGCCCACTACGCGCGCGATCAGCGGGTTCCGTATCTTGGCCTGTGCCTGGGCCTCCAGTGCGCGGTCATCGAATTTGCGCGGGATGTCGTCGGGACCGCCGACGCCAACTCGACCGAGTTCGACATGTTCACCGAGCACCCGGTGATCGACTTTATGCCCGACCAGCGCGACATGGAGGACAAGGGCGGCACGATGCGCCTGGGCCTCTATCCGGCCAAGCTGACGCCCGGGTCGAAGGCCCACCAGGTCTACGGCCAGGAAGTCATCTACGAGCGGCATCGTCACCGCTTCGAGGTGAACAACCGCTATCGCGCCACCCTCGAGGCGGCGGGCATGTTGCTCTCCGGCCAGTCGCCCGATGGCCGTCTGGTGGAGATCGTCGAGCTGAAGGATCACCCCTGGTTCGTGGCCAGCCAGTTCCATCCCGAGTTCCGCTCGCGTCCTGAGCGGCCGCATCCGCTGTTCGACGGCTTCGTCGCCGCGTCGCTCGCGGTCCGCGACGGTCGCGAGCCGGAGCTCCGCGCCCGTGGCGAGGACGGCTCGGCAGCGCGGCTCGAGGCGGCAACGACCGATGTCGTAGAGTCCGTCCCGAGCGTCTGACCCGACGTCGGGTCAGGCGTCACACCGAAGCCCCTTCCGTCAGGGCGCGGTCACCTCGAATGCCGTGCGCATCCCCACCTTGTAGTGGGCCTCGAGCGAGCCGTCGGGCTCGGTCTGCACGATGTTGCAGATCAGCACGTACTTCCCCTGAGTCAGCTCGAGATCGGCCTGCTTGGTCTCGCCGACCGCGATGTCCTCGATCTCGCCGATGAGGGTCACTCCCGGCACGCCCTCGGTCGCCTTGCCGTCCTTGTCGACCGGAAGGTCCGCGGCGCCCAGATCCGTCTTGACGACGACGAGCTCGTGCACATCCTCCGGCCCCGTGTTCTTGGTCACGAAGGTCACCGTGCCGGCCGGGACCGACGCGATGGCCGAAATGATCGCGAACTCCTGGAGCGTGACGTTGACGCTTGTCGCGCCTGCCGCCGATGGGCTGGCACCCGATGATCCACCGCCGCACGCGGTGACCAGGGCGACGATCGCGACGAGTGCACCGATGGCGATCCATCGTCGACCGCCGACCGTGGCGGTGCTCGGTTCCCGACTCATGGCATCCTCCTCATTGTGCGTCCGGTGACCATGGTGCGTGTCCCGGAGAGGGCAACCGTGAGCCGTCTGTCACGACAAGACGGTGCCGAATGGCCCCTCGTCGCGGTCGCGATGCCCGAACGACCTCGGGGTCGACCGGACGTCTCCGGGAGACTCATCCCTCGGCGGCGTAGAATCCCGGCATCCCCGTGCACAGGAGCCCGCCCGACATGAAGATCTTCCTGGACACCGCCGATATCGAAGAGATCCGCACCGCTGCCCGGTGGGGAGTCCTCGACGGCGTGACGACCAATCCCACCCTGTACGCCAAGGTCGGCGGCTCGTACGACGAGATCCTCCAGACCGTCTGCAAGATCACCCCGGGCCCGGTCTCGGCCGAATGTGTCAGCGACGACGTGGACGGAATGCTCGAGGAAGGCCGCCACTTCGCCAAGCTCGCCCCAAACATCGTGGTCAAGGTGGCGATGAGCGAGAACGGCCTCGAGGCGATCAGCCGCTTCGCCGAGGAAGGCATCAAGACCAACTGCACCTTGATCTTCACGGCGAACCAGGGGCTCCTGGCGGCGAAGGCCGGGGCGAGCCTGATCAGCCCCTTCGTCGGCCGGCTCGATGACATCAACCAGGACGGCATGATCGTGATCCGCGAGCTGGCCGAGATCTTCGCGATCCACGACATCGAGTCCGAGGTCCTTGCCGCGTCGATCCGCAATCCGCTGCACATGACGCAGGCGGCACTGGCCGGCGCCCACATCGCGACGGTGCCCTTCAAGGTTCTTCAGCAGATGGTCCACCACCCGCTGACCGACCAGGGAATCGTCCAGTTCAAGGCCGACTGGCAAAAGGCACGAGAGGCCGCCGCCACCAAGGCCTGACGATTCGGGGCGGGTCCACGGCGTAGGCTCGACACGCGATATCCGAACGCCGGCCAGCCGGGGTGCGGGTCCTGGACCCCGAGGCGATCGTCCCCTGGATGACGAGACGTTGCGGGTCGTCGTTGGCGGCCTATCCGATCCGCATCTCAGCGCGAAGGCCGATCCCGAGGCAGGCGAGGCGGCCCGCCGCTACCTCGACTCGATCATGTGACCTGGTCTGCCGCCGTCCTGACTTGTGTCCACCGTGTGGACCTTGGGCGCGGTCATCGCTCGTCCGTGACGATTCGCCGGCGTCGTTGACGCTCGGTTGAGCACGGAATTGGCTGGGCCGGGGCTCCGAAGCTAGGCCCCCCACCGGTTCAAGGACCATCCTGGTGCCCAACGCGCATGTCGTGGACGGATGGCAGGATGGCTCGCGCCGCTCGGAGCCGTGCGGATGACGGGGCGGAGCTTCAGGCCGTCACTCGTCGGGTCGCCTGCGCAGCGACCCGTCGGACAGCCATGGCCGGGACTGGCGGCCTACCCCACCCCGCGCCGAGCCCGCGCCTACCCTGCGCTATCGAGCCACTCCCCGTCGTGCAGCGCGCGCCGGACTCGAAGATCGTCGTCCAGCTCGACCAGGTCGGCCCGCCGGCCGACCTCGATCCGACCGCGATCGGTGACGCCGAGCATCGCCAGCGGGTTTCGGCTCGCCGCGGCGACGGCGGCCGGCAGTGGAACCCCCGAGGCGACGAGGTTGCGCACAGCGGTGTCGAGGGCGATGACCGATCCGGCGAGTGTCGTCGTCCCGAGGAGGGTCGCCCGCCCGTCCAGGACCTCCACTTCGAACCCGCCCACGAGCGCCCGGCCGTCGCCGGTCCCCGCCAGCGAGATCGCGTCGCTCACGAGCAGCAGCCGGTCGGCCGGTTTCAGCCTCCCGATCAGCTCCCACAGCGCCGAGTGGACGTGGTGTCCGTCGGCGATCAGCTCCACGTAGGCGGCGTCGTCGAGGAGGGCCGCCACCGCCAGGCCCGGGACCCGATGGTCCACGCCGGTCATGGCGTTGAACAGGTGGGTCGTCGTGGTGCCGCCGGCCGCGTAGCCGACCCGGGCCTGGTCGAGGGTGGCTGCCGAATGGCCCATCGAGATCGCCACTCCCCGCGCGCGCAACCGCCCGATCAGGTCGAGAGCACCGGGCAGTTCCGGGGCGATCGTGATCAGCCGCAGCCCGTCGAGCAGGGGCTCGAATGCCGCCTCGTCGACGTCGGCCGGAGTGCGCAGGAACGTGGGATCGTGCGCACCGCGCCGGACCGACGAGAGGAATGGGCCCTCGAGGTTGAAACCGAGCGGCTCTGCCCCGTTCGACGGCGCGACCGGGACCCAGGCGCGCACCCGCTCGGCAAACTCGACCAGGGCTGCGAGCGGCGCCGTGACGGCCGTCGGCAGGAACGACGTGACCCCGTGACGGAGGAGCTGCCTGGACATGCCATCGAGGGCCTCGGCGCCGCCCATCGCGTCGTGCCCGCCCCAGCCGTGGACATGGACGTCGACGAATCCGGGTGCAACGTACGGCGCTCCGCTCGGCACGTCGCCCGGTTCGACCGAGACGATCCGACCGTCCTCGACGATGACCCGGCCGGCCTCGAGCCGATCCTCGAGGATCAGCCGGCCGGCAACGGCGAACGAGGCAGCCATTACCCGCCGATCCTGGCTGGAGCCGAATCCAGTGCCTCGACATCGAAGCGCACGTCGAGCCCATGGCGATCGGCCAGATAGCGGGACTGCGTCGCCTCGATCGGCCGGCCATGCGTGTCCGAGATCACTCGCCGCTCAACGGGGAACGGGGCGGTCAGCAGACCGAGCTTCATCGCGGCGCGTCCGGCGTTGAAAGGCGGTTGGAATCGGGCTGGGTCACGGGACGCCGTTCGCGGCGAGCCCCGCCGGCTCGCGGGCCACCTCGACCCAGCGACCCAAGCGGGCGCTCTCGGCGATGGCGTCGCCGACCAGCATCTCGTCGTGACCGTCGGCGAAGGTCGCATACGGCGGCCGCTCCGCCGGACGACCGGCGACGACATCCGCGTAGACCGCGCGGAAAAGCGCACCGAACGTGTCGCCGAAGCCCTCGACATGACCGCCCGGCAGGGCCGACGCCACCCGACCGGCGCGCCCCATGATTGCCGGATCGCGCAGCAGAATCTCGTTGGCCTGCTCGCGGTGACCCAGCCAGAGGTGGTCCGGCGTCTCCGAATCCCAGGCCGCCGATCCGGTCGAGCCGTCGATCTCCCACCGGAGCGAGTTCTTGCGCCCGGCGCTGATCTGCGAGACCGCGACCGCGCCGCGGGCGCCGTTGGCGAAGCGCAGCAGGATCGAGGCGACGTCTTCGGTCGCCATCTCGCGCTGGACCGTGTCGGAGCTGCGGTCCGTGGAGAAGGTCTCGACGGGGCCGCGCGGCTGCGCGCGGAGCGGGATGAATGTCGCCAGGTCGGCCATGACCGCGATGATCGGCTGGCCGGTCAGGAACGTCGCGAGGTCGAGCCAGTGCGAGCCGATGTCGCCGACCGCCCGGAGCGAGCCGCCCTTGTCCGGATCCAGGCGCCAGTTCCAGTCGGTGTCGAGGAGCAGCCAGTCCTGGAAGTAGTGCCCGGTCACGAAGCGGATGTCGCCGAGCTCGCCGCCGGTCACTAGCTCGCGGACGTGCTGGTGAAGCGGGTAGAAGCGGATGTTGAAGTTGACCGCGTTGACCCGACCGCTCCGGGCGGCAAGGCGGACGAGCTGGGCCGACTCGCCCGCCGTCATGGCCAGCGGCTTCTCGCAGACGACGTGGCGACCGGCGGCCAGGATCTGCGTCGCCTGGGGGACGTGGAGGTGATTCGGCGAAGTAACGTGGACGACGTCGACGGACGGATCGTCGAGGAGGGCCTCGAGCGACGGATAGGCGCGGGCCACACCTAGCGCCTGGGCCCTGGCCTGGCCTCGCTCCGGGGAGCTGCCCAGGACGCCGCGAACCTGGACGCCGATCCGGCGCAGCTGTTCCACATGGACCGTGCCGATGAAGCCCGTGCCGATGACGGCTGCGCCGACGTCGGCGATCCTCCTCATGCCCTGCTCATCCACCTGCTCGTGCGGCGCGAACGTCCTGACAGTCTACGGCCACGTCGGCCGGCGGCCCAGGCCTCGAGGGCGTGGGTACGCGAGGCGGTGGGCCGGTCCAGGCCGTGGCCGTGGCGGTCCGCCAGGCAGAGGCCCGACAGACGTTGGCCGAGGCGTCGCGGGCGGGTGCCGCCGGCCAGGCTTCCTGCCCTGTGTCCAGCTGGTGCGCCTTCGTCAGCCAAGGCGGCGCGTTCGATCGAGTCTTCCGGCGAACCGGACGCTCGGCCGTGCATGCCGGCGTCCCAGGGCCTCGCCGAAATGGCGGGCACAGTGGCTCGCCCTGGCGCATATGGTCGCCGAAGGTCCACCTCGTTGACCGATGGCAGGATCGCCCCCCGCGGCCTCCCTCGCCGCCGCCTCCCTCGGCTGCGGACCCAAGGCCCGCCCACGCGGCTGCGGACGGACGGCCCCGCACGTGACGGGGTGCCGGCTGCCCATTGACGAGGCGGCGGCGCCCGTCTATCCTCAGCCCATCCCGACCGGCACCCGCGCTGCGGCAGCGATTCCGCGCGCACCATCCGCCCGGTCCCCTTTCACCCGCAGGTGACCTTTCCCACATGCCCGCACCCGGCCCCGACCAGCGCGACCGCTCCCGCAACCGACGTCCCCGCCGACGAGCCCCGATCGGCGGCGGCCGCGCGCCGGTCACTGAATACGAAGAGCAGCAGGAGCTCGAAGCCGCCCGCGAGCGGAACGATCTCGACGTCAGCGACCTGCGCGAGATGAGCGTCAACGAGCTGCGCCAGGTCTCCCGCGACCTCGAGCTCGACGGCGCCCAGGGCGAGCGCAAGGACGTGCTCGTCGATCTCATCCTGCAGCGCCAGACCGAGCGTGCCGGCCACGACTACGCCAGCGGCATCCTCGACATCGTCGACGAGGGCTTCGGCTTCATGCGTCGTCACGGACTGCTGCCCAGCCCGGAGGACGTCTACGTCAGCTCCAGCCAGGTCCGTCGCTTCGGGCTGCGGGTCGGCGATCGTGTCGCGGGCGCGGTGCGCGCCCCGCACGAGGCGGAGAAGTACTGGGGCATGCTCCGGGTCGACTCGGTCAATGGCGTCGACACGGAGACTGCACGTCGCCGGCCGGTGTTCGGCGACCTCACCCCGGTCCACCCGGACGTGCTGATCAACCTCGAGACGGACGCCAAGAACCTCAGCCAGCGGCTGATCAACCTGGTCAACCCGATCGGCAAGGGCCAGCGCGCCCTCATCGTCAGCCCGCCCAAAGCCGGCAAGACGATGCTCCTCAAGCAGATCGCCAATGGTGTCAGCGCCAATTACCCCGAGATCCTGTTGATGGTCGCCCTGATCGGCGAGCGGCCCGAGGAAGTCACGGACATGCGTCGGAGTGTCAAGGGCGAGGTCATCAGCTCGACCTTCGACGAGCCGACCGAGAACCACACGCACGTCGCCGAGATGGCGCTCGAGATCGCCAAGCGCCAGGTCGAGACCGGACGCGACGTCGTCATCCTGCTCGACTCGATCACCCGGCTGGCCCGAGCCTACAACCTGGCCCTCCCGCCGTCTGGCCGGACCCTGTCCGGGGGCCTGGACCCGATCGCCCTGTATCCGCCCAAGCGCTTCTTCGGGGCGGCTCGAAACATCGAGGAGGGCGGCTCGCTCACGATCATCGGCACCTGCCTGGTCGACACCGGCTCGCGGATGGACGACGTCATCTACGAAGAGTTCAAGGGCACCGGCAACTCCGAGCTGATCCTCGATCGGAAGCTGGCCGAGAAGCGGATCTACCCGTCGATCGATGTCCAGCGCTCGGGGACCCGACGCGAGGAGCTCCTGCTCGAGGAGGGGACCCTCAAGATGGTCTGGACCATGCGCCGGATGCTATCCGCCGTCGGGGCCAACGAGGGCATCGAGATCCTGCTCAACCGGCTGGCCAAGACGCAGTCGAACGCCGAGTTCCTGTCGACCCTGACCAAGAGCCTCGACGCCTGACGGAACGGCGGTTTGCCGCAGTCGCAACGTCCGTGATACCGTTCCCGGCGATGTCGTAAGCCCGTTGTCACGGGCGTCGGCCGCGTAGAAGAGACCCCAGCTCTATATCGCGACCCCGGACGGTCCGCCCGAGACTCCTTCACGGCGACCCCAGCGCCCTCGGACCGCCCCCCACGCCAGGAGACCGTATTGCTGAACGCATCGGTCGGCGTGCAGCGCGTCCTCGGACGTCTGCGCCGCCCCCCGAGCTCTCGTGCCTCGAGCGCCACGACCGTTGCGGTCAGCCTCGCTGCCGCTCTGCACCTGCAACGTCGCGTTTGGGCGGTTGTCGCTGCCTCGAGACTCGCCCCGCGACATGATCGGATGGCGAAGGGGATCGCTGCCGCCCACCCGACCCGCCAGGCACGGATTTCGCTGATCGCCCGAGTCGGGCACGACCGGACGGTGGCCCTCGTCGCAGCCGGGATCCTGCTCGGCGCCTCAGTGGTCAGCGTTTCAGCTTCGAGACCGGAGCCGGCGACCGGCGGTCCAACCGGCCCGGGCTCCGAGGTCCGCATCGCCGTCGGCGGCGGCGGGGTCGATCGCGGCGGTACGATCACCGAGGCCGACCCGCCGCCCGACGTTCGCTCGCTCAGCCGGATCGGCGCGATCGACGACTCCGCATCCGCCTCCGAGTTGCGCTCGGCGGTCGGGTCAGACGATGCGCTGGGGCCCCAACCAGAGGCCGCCGCCGGTGAAGTCGGGGTCGAAGGCCCGTTCCTGGATGACGGCACACTGCTCAAGCCGGTCGCGGTCAACACGACCGTCGCCGACGGTAGCGGGCTGATGGAAACCTACAAGGTCAAGGCCGGCGACACGCTGACCGGCATCGCGTCGAACTACGGCGTCTCGATGATGACGCTCTGGTGGGCGAATAGCCTGAAGTCCAAGGACGACCTGCACCTCGGCCAGGTGCTGACGATTCCACCGGTCACCGGGCTCGTCGTCACCGTCAAAGCCTCCGACACGCTGGCGGGCCTGGCAGCCAGGTACAAGGTCGACGAGCAGGAGATCCTCGATGCCAACAAGCTCGAGGACCCCAATCTTGTGGTCGACCAGGTCCTTGCCATCCCCGGCGCGATCGGCAAGGCGATCCCGACGCCCAAGCCGCAGGTGACCAGGACCTCGGCGGGCAGTCGCGGGGGCTCATCCCGGGCACCCGCGAGCTACAGCGGCGGCGCCTTCAGGTGGCCGGTTTCCGGGGGCGGCAACTACATCAGCCAGTACTTCCATTACGGCCACTACGGGATCGACATCGCGGCCGACTACGGGTCGCCCGTGCGGGCCGCCGGCAGCGGCACCGTCATCTTCGCCGGCTGGAAGGGCAATGGCGGTGGCTACCAGGTCTGGATCGCCCACGGATCCGGCCTCTACTCCACGTACAACCACATGTCGGCGATCTCGGTCGGCAGCGGCCAGGGTGTCTCGGAGGGCCAGCAGGTCGGACGGGTCGGTCAATCCGGCCATGCGACGGGCTCGCACCTCCACTTCGAGGTCTGGCGCGGCGGCATCTGGGACGGCGGCAGCCGGGTCAACCCGCTCGCCTACCTCTAGCGTCCCGGCGGCCCGCGCGGCCGGCCCGAGAACCCGCCTCGCGTTTTCGCGGGATGCGGGATGTGCCCCGGCTGGCCTGCGACGCGCCCGTGGGAGAATGACCGCGATGTTCCTCGACCGGGTGAAGATCTGGGTTCGCGCCGGCGATGGCGGCGATGGGGCCGCGACCTTCCGGCAGGAGGCGCACGTCCCTCGGGGCGGCCCCGACGGCGGCGACGGTGGACGTGGCGGATCCGTCTATCTGCGCGTCGATGCCGGCCAGACCACCCTGCGCGACTTCACCCACAAGCGCCACTACCGCGCGACGCCGGGCGGCCGTGGGACCCGAGCGCGCCGCCACGGTCGCGCGGGCGACGACCTGATCCTCGACGTGCCTCCCGGCAGCGCGGTCCACAGCGACGAGAACGGCGAGCTGCTGGCGGACCTGGTGGCGGTCGGCCAGACGGCGCTGGTCGCCCGGGGCGGTCGCGGCGGGCTCGGCAACACCCATTTCAAGACTTCGACCCACCAGGCTCCGAAGCACGCCCAGAAAGGCGAACCGGGGGTCGAGGTGTGGCTCCGCCTCGAGCTTCGGCTGATCGCGGACGTCGGGCTCGTCGGGCTGCCCAACGCCGGCAAGTCCACGATCCTCGCCGCGGTCACGGCCGCCCAACCCAAGATCGCCGATTACCCGTTCACCACCCTGGAACCGAATCTCGGGGTGATGGACCTCGGTGAGGACGACGAGCGGCGTCCGACGATCGCCGACGTGCCGGGCTTGATCGAAGGCGCCAGCAGCGGCGCCGGGCTGGGCCACGCCTTCCTGCGCCACGTCGAGCGCACGCGGATCCTGGTCCACGTGATCGATGGCTCCTCGCGCGATCCAGAGTGGGACTACGACGTGATCCGCGAGGAGCTTCGGGCACATGACCCTGCCCTCCTGGCCAAGCCGATGCTGGTTGCCTTCAACAAGCTGGATCTGCCGGCGGCCCAGGCGGCCTGGCCGGCATTCCAGCGAGCCCGGACGGCCGAGCAGGTCGATGCCGTGGCCATCTCCGCGGAGAACGGTGAGGGACTCGGCCAGTTCCGAGCTCGCGTCGCAGCGCTCCTCCCGGATGCGGCCGAGCTCGCCGAGCCACCGGAGCCAGCCGGCGTGGTGGTCCATCGGATCGAGGCGATGAGCGATGGCTTCAGCCTGGAGCGCGATATCGACGGCGTCATTCGCGTGCGTGGCCAGCGCATTGAGCGCAGCGCCGCCCAGACCAACTTCGACGTCGAGGAATCCGCCGAGCGCTTCCAGCGTGAGCTCGCCCGCCAGGGCATCGATCCGGAGCTGCGCCGTGCCGGGATCACCGCGGGCGATCTGGTCCGCATCGGATCGGTCGAGCTCGAGTGGGAGGCGCAGCCCTGGGAGCGCGTGTGAGCGCCGGGCCGGCAGACGTCGTTGCGGGGTCGCTCGGGGTATTCGGCGGCACGTTCGATCCCATCCACTACGCCCATCTCGCCGTGGCCCAGGAGGCTGCCGAGGCGCTCGGCCTGGAGCGTGTCCTCTTCGTGCCGGCCGGCCAACCACCGCACAAGCCCGATCGGATCATCACCTCCGGGGTGCACCGCCTCGCAATGGTCGAGCTGGCGATCGCCGGGAACGATCGATTCGCGGTCGATCGCGAGGAGCTGGAGCGTGACGGGCCGTCGTACACCGTGGACACGCTCGAAGCGCTCGAGGCATCGCGCCAGGCGGCGGGCGAGTCGGTGGATCTGACCCTGATCCTGTCGGTCGAGGCGCTCCTTGGCCTCACGACGTGGCGAGAGCCCCGGCGCGTCCTGGAGCTGGCGCGCCTCGCCGTCGCACCGCGCGACGGTTATCCGGCCGCGGGCCCGGCGTTCATGGGCGAGCAGTTTCCCGACCTGACCGACCGCGTCGTCTTCCTGGACGGACCTCGAATGCGGCTGTCCGGCTCGGAGTTGCGCAAGCGAGTGGCCGCCGGCCGCACGCTCCGCTACCTGGTGCCGGATGCGGTCGCGGCCTACATCGACGACCATGCCCTATACCGGAACCCGAGGAGGAACGTCGAATCGTGACCGATCCCATTCCCGCCGAGTCGGCGACCATGCCACGCGCCGACGGTCTGCCGCAGCGTGGCGCGGCCAGGAAGACGACAGAGCGTCCCCCGCTCGAGCTCGCGCGGCGAATCGTCGAGCTGGCCGAGGACAAGAAGGCCGCCGACATCGTGCTGCTGGACCTGGGCGGGCTGACCACGATGGCCGACTACTTCACCATCTGCTCCGGGGGATCGGAGCGGCAGCTGGAGGCGATCGCCGGCGGGGTCATCGGCAGCCTGCGCGACGAGCGGATCAAGCCGATCGGCCGGGAAGGGACCTCGGCGTCGCACTGGGTCCTGATCGACTTCGGGTCGGTGATCGTCCACATCTTCACGCCACCCGAACGCGACTACTACGGCCTCGAGAAGCACTGGTCGGAGGCCCGCACGATCCTGCGCGTCCAGTAGCGTTAGGGCCCCGCGAATCACGATGTCGTACGGGGTCGTGGAGTACCCTCGGGTCATGCCGGGCGATGTCGAGGCGCTCGTAGCATCGCGGCATGTCAAGCGTTCGAGATCGGTGCCCCGCCTGTAACCACCGGCTCATCACGACCCGGTTCGACACCACATTCCGCCTGCCAGATCGCAGCGAGCGGCTGTGCTTCGGCATCCCGGGCGGACTGTGCGAGGACTGCTCGCAGCTGTACATCGATCCCGACCTGATCGAGCTGCTCGACCTGGGCGAGGGCCGCTGTGTCTTCGCCATCGAGAGCGACCTGGTCGTCCAGGAACAGGCCTGGTCCGCCGCCGACTGACGGTCAGGCGCGACGCTGCCCGGCGCGGGCGGCGTGATCCATCACCCACAAGCTGAACGCGAGGCGTCGCTGCGCCTCGTCCTGTCCCGATCCGGGCGCGCCCTTGACCATGGCGTCGAGCTCGACCAGGCCGTCGAGTGCGGCGGTCAGCTCCGCGGCCGTCCAGAGCTTGGCCTGGCCGGCCAGGGTCTGGGCTCGGAAGTCGCTGGCGATCCCCATCGCCCGCGCCGCCGCGGCCAGGCGCTCACCTTCCGCCAACCGGTCGCCGAGCTCCAGCAGCTCGCGGACGCGCCGGTGGAGGACCGCCAGGAGCACGGGCTCAGGCGTGCCGTCGAGGAGGCGCTCGAGGAGCGCGAGGGCAGCCACGACACGACGCTCGCCGATGGCGTCGGTGAACGCCCAGACGGATCCAGGGACGGCCTCGGCGACCAGGGCCTTGACGTCGTCGGCCGTGATCGCGGCGCTGCCACGGTAGAGCGCCAGCTTGTCGAGCTCCATCGACGCGATCCGGGTCTGGTGCCGGCGTTCCACGTCGTTGAGATCCACGAACCCACCGATCCGCTCCGCCAGCGCCCTCGCCGTTCCCGCCGCGAGCTGGAGGTTGCGTTGCTTCGCCTCGGCCTCGATCCAGCCGGCGAGGGCCCCGCGGCGCGGCGATTCGTACTTGCGGATCGCGCCACCGGCCGCAGCCACGGCATCGGCGAGTCGCTTCTGCGACGGCGCCCTGGCGCCCGATTGAGTCGCGTCGAGGATGACCAGCGCGTTTCCCGGCGCGGTCAGGCCCAGGGCGGCCAGGAACGCCGTGCGATGCTCGGTCGCCTGGACGAGCGGGCCCGGGTTGGTCACCACGACCAGCGAGCCGCCACCGAACATGGCCGGCGTGGCGACCCGCTCGCGCAGGCGCGCGATCAGCTCCGGGGCATGATTCCGATCGCCGCGCAGATCCCAGCGCTCCGGCGGGGAGCCGGTCTCGGCACCCAGCGCGGCCTGGAGCGCCTCGACGGCGCGCGACGCAGCCAGCTCGTCGTCGCCCCAGAAGTAGGCCAGTGGCGACGTTGTCGCCGGTGGGGTCGCACGGGTCGTCACCGGCGGACCCGCCCGGCGGCACGCGCCGCGCGGAACGCCAGACCGGTCCAGGCTAGCCGGTGGACCTCGTCCGGGGCCACGCCCGCGGCCTGGCAGACGTCCGCTTCGAGGCGGCCGGCACGTCTTCGGACCGCGTCGATGGCAGCCTCGTCCCAGGCGCCATCTTCTGCCTCGGCCGGCGCGGGCGGGTAGCGTCGCCGCCATGACGCGAAGCGCGCATCCATCGATTCCAGGCGCTGCCCGGCGCGCTTGTCGGCGTAGGCGACGATCCGCTCCTCGCGCGATGCGAAGGCGGCCCAGCGACGGAAGACCTCGCCGTCGCGCAGCCGGGTGACCGGATGGCCTGCCACC
>JAUSJS010000057.1 GCA_030647575.1 Candidatus Limnocylindrales bacterium
TGGTGACGACGATGGGCACCTTGACGTTCCCGCCGGACTCGTAATGGATCTTCGCCATGTGGTTGTAGATCTGGTCCATGCAGACGCCGAAGAAGTCAACGAACATCAGCTCGGCGATCGGCCGCATGCCCGACATCGCGGCGCCGACCGCCGCCCCGATGAACGCTGTCTCCGAGATCGGCGTGTCCATCACCCGCTCGGGTCCGAACTTGGCGAGCAGGCCCTCGGTCGCCCCGAAGATCCCCCCGTACGCGCCGATGTCCTCGCCCATGACGAAGACGCTCGGATCGCGCTCCATCTCCTGGGCGATCCCTTCCGAGATCGCCTTCGACGTCGTCAGCAGGCGCTTCGTTTCGATTGCCATCGAGTGACTTCCTCTCTGCTTACGCGAAGACGTGCTGGAGCGCCGCCGAGGGCTCCGGATATGGACTCGAGCGGGCAAAGTCGATCGCGCCGTCGACCTCCGTTCGGGCCCGGTCCCAGGCGTCCTGCGCGTCCTTCGCGGTCAGGTCGGCGGACTCGATCAACCGTCGCTCGAACGCCCGGATCGCGTCCCGTTCCTGGAGTAGCGCAAGTTCCTCCTTCGTCCGGTATGCCTGCGCGTCGCCTTCGAAGTGGCCGAACAGGCGGTCCGTCTTGACCTCGATGAGCGACGGACCGCCACCGCGCCGGGCGCGGCTGACGGCTTCGCCGGCTGCCTCGTAGATCGCGACCGGGTCGTTGTCCGGGACGAGCACGCCGGGGATCCCGTAAGCGGCAGCCCGATCGCTGTTGTTGGCGATGGCGGTCGCCTTGTCTTTCGGTACGCTGATCGCCCAGGCGTTGTCCTCGCACACGAACACCACCCCGAGCTGCCACAGTGCGGCGAGGTTCAGCGACTCATGGAAGGCTCCCTGGTTGGCGGCGCCTTCGCCGAAGAACGAGACCGCGATGTCGTCCTTGCCCTGCTTCTTGAACGCGAGGGCGTGGCCGACGGCCGTCGGCATCCCTTCGGCGATGATCCCGCTGCAGCCGAAGTTCGTCGCCGGATCGAACAGGTGCATGTGACCGCCCTTGCCGTGGCCAAGGCCGGTCTCCTTCCCGAAGATTTCGGCCGCGAGCTTCCTGATGTCCATGCCATGGGCAAGGGCGATGTGATGCGGCCGGTGGGTGGCGGTGACCGCATCGCTCGGTCGCAGGTGGGCGGCGACGCCCACCGCGACTGGCTCCTGGCCGGCCGCCAGGTGCATCTCGCCCGGGATGGTCCCGGCCGCGATGTCGAAAGCCGGTGTCTTCCCCTCGAAGTAGACCTTCTGGATGGTCTCCTCGAAGAGTCGGATCCGGACGAGCTGGTAGTGCATGTCGCGCAGTGTCTTGTTGTCGGGCATCGCTTGGCCTCCATGGTCGGGTCGGATCGCTCGCCGTGTCGTGTGTCGCCCAGTGCGCACCTCCTCTCCGCTGGTCAGCCGCTCGCGTGCCAGGCCGGCTCGCCGTAGCGGTTCCGGAGAAGGTCGGCGGCAACGGCCCGCTCGGCCGACCGGAGGCCGCCTGGCTCGATCCGGCGCTCCGTTGGGCCGCAAGCGGCGGCCATGAACGCGTGGAGTACGGCGCGGTCGACGGCGGCGCGGAGGTCGGGACGCCGGGGGGAGCCCCCACCTGCGGCTGGACTCCCGTCCAGTTCGCGCGCAAGCGACGTGACCGGGGTTCGCTCACTCTTCGTCAGCTGCCATCGACGGTTCCCCGGGTCCCCGGGTCCGGCCAGGACTCGCTCGAGCGCCACGAGATCGGCATCGATGAGCAGGGTCGCGTGGACAAGGACGCTCCGGGCCCCGACCCAGGCGGCGATCCCGCCGAGCTTCCTGCCCCCGACGAAGAGCCCGCGCGGGGCCGCGCCGGCCGGGATCCCCAGGGTCCGAACGGCCGCCGCCAGCGGCTCGAGGAGTGCGCCATACAGCCCCTGGAGGCCGGCCCCGAGCCGGCGTTCGACGAGTGGATGGTCACGCGGTGCCACCAGGCTGACGTTGAGATTGCCGGCGTCGTGATAGACGGCCCCGCCTCCGGTGAAGCGACGGTACACCGGGACGCCGAGCCGGTGGGCGGCTCCCAGATCCACCTCCGCGCCGGCCAGCTGGAAGCGACCCAGGATGACACACCGGTCATTGCGCCAGAACCGGAGCGCGGGCTCCGGGCCGGCTGCGCGGGCCAGAGCCTCGTCGACGGCAAGGTTGCACCTCGGCTCGCGCTGGCCGTCGTCAGCGATGTACCGGAAGGGCGCGTCCATCACCGGTCGCCCTCCCCGGCGAATACGCCGCGACGGGCTGCCGCCCGAAGCACGCCGTGCGCGTCGAGCACGCGCGGGCCATCGGCCGCCAGGCGGACGCTGGCCCGCATCCCCGGCTCGAGGACCACCTCACGCTCGCCGTCGAACGCCAGCGTCAGCCGTCCGTCCTCGTCGCTCGAGATGGGACGACGGTCCCGGGCTGCAGGCTGGTCACCGGCCGGCGTCGGTCCGCCGAGCCCGACCGACTCGCCGAGCGCAAGCACTCGCCAATCGCGGATGCCGACCGGAACAAGCTGGCCCGGCCCAAGGGGCGCTGTCACGGTCGAGCCAGTCGGGCCGAACCGTACGTGCAGCGCACGCGGTGGTTCGGCGTCGAGCGGGCTGATCATCCCACCGAGGCCGGCCAGGCCGGTGAGCGCTGGGTCGCTCCGAGCGACGACTGCCTCGACAAGGAGCGCCGGGTCCCAGAGCGCATGAGCGCCAACCCAACCGGCGCGCACGAGGGCCACGTCCACCAGGGCGATCGCGATCGCTTCGAGCCGGCCGTCGAAGCGGACCTCCAGCCGCGGTGCCTGCCGTACGTCTCCCGCGAACCGCTCGGGATCGGAGGCGTAGATGCCGGCCGCCAGCCCCGCCGCCGTGGGATCGATCGGCGTGCAGAATGCGTTGTTCGTGCCACCCGGCAGCGGGACCATGAGAGCGGACGGCCAGCCGCGCGCGACCGCGCGGTTCGTGCCGTCCCCACCGATCGTCACGAGGCAGGCCGCGCCGGCCTCGGCCATCGCCGTGGCGGCAGCCGCGGTACCCGCCGCGTCGAGCGCCTCGGGACCGTCAGGGAGCTCCACCGCACGGAGGTGAAGCCCGGCACGGCCGTCGAGGGGGAAACCGGCGGCGGCGAGCATGTCGACCGCCCGCTCGACGACGTGGGCGGGTTCCGGCATGAACAGCACGGTCCGGACACGGCCGGCGGCCAGGCCGCGCAGGACGCG
>JAUSJS010000174.1 GCA_030647575.1 Candidatus Limnocylindrales bacterium
CGCGCGCGGCATCGACGGCGGCGGCGAGCCTCGCCTTCGCTTCGGCGAACGGCTCGGCGGGAGGAGTGGCTTTCAGTGACGGCACGCGTGCTCCTGGGCTCGGCGACGGGATGAGGGTGGATGCCCCAGCCTAGCGCCTGCGACAGTGCCGGAGTCAGCGTTCCGCGGAGAGCGTCGCCTCCGCGACGAGTGTCAGAACGACGATGAACAGCGCGATCGGCAGCTCCAGCAGATCTTGCAGCCGGAGCACGATCAGGGCCGCTACGATGATGCCAACCCAGGCGGAGCGGCGAATGGCGCGAATCCAATCGCCCCGGTAGGCGATCTGGCGATGCCGTCCGAACACGGTGAGCCAGAGGAGTGGCACGAGGGTCAGGGCCACCGCCAGCCCCATCAGCGCTGCCCCGATGAATCCCGCGCTCGGGTCGACAATCGGGTCCCGGGTGGTCACGACCAGCCCGACCAGGAGCCAGACCACCGCGGCGCCCGCGAAGAATCCGAGGTTGGCCAGCCGGTCGCGCGACTCCATGACCAGCGAGTCTAGGCCCTCCGAGCCGTCGTTCGGAGGGATCCTCCAGGCGAGGCGGTCCATGGTCGATGCGATCTCCGTTCGAGTCGCCGGTGCCGGCGGGTCGCGAACGATGCCCGACCGACGACCCGCCGTCGAGTGGGGTGAATGCCCTATCCGTTACGGCGGCACCGGGACGACGCCCTGGGCGCGCCGCCCGGTTCGTTGAGTTCAGCGCGCGACGCTCGACGGGCAGATGTCGCGGAACGCGCAGTAGGTGCAGGCGAGATAGTCCGGCGTCGGCGTGTAGTCCCGTGCACGCATGCCCGCGGCGGCTCGTGCGATCTTGGCCCGGGCTCGGGCCAGGCGCTTCGGATCGACCTCCACCCGACCGATGAGCCCGGATTCGAGGAAGTGGAGGGCGACGGCGTCGGGCAGCCGGCCAGTCATCGCCTCGTAACCCATCGCGTAGATCTGAAGCTGCAGCGAGTCTCGCGCCCGCTGGCGCGCCTTCGCCGGATCGCGCACGTCGGACGACTTGTAGTCGGTGATCGTCACTCGCTCCGGCCCGAGGATGCCGAGCGTGGGCGAGACGACGTCCGCGCTTGGCATCGCGCTCGACGACGCGAACGTGCGGGCGCTCCCCTCCCCGGCCGGCTCGATGTCCACCCGGTCCCAGCGACCGCGGACGCGATCCCCACCGAGGGCGAAGGTGAACTCGCGCTCCACGTAGGTCGGGATGACGGCGTCGGGAGCGAGCTGGGCGGCGCGGAAGCGGCGAAGAGCCGCCCGACCCGCCTCGAGGCGAGCCTCCTCGTGGTCCCGGCTCACGAATCCCTCGTTCGACCAGGCCGCCTCGAAGGCCTCCTCAAGCTCCGCCTCGCTCATGACTTGACCCTTGGCCTGCCGGTTGTGGAAGAGCTGGACGGCCCTGTGCAGTGCGGCGCCGTAGATGATCGCGTGGTGTGGCGCGAGCGGGACCCGCAACACGTGGGCGAACTTGTATTTGAGCGGACAGGTCAGGTAGTCGTCGATCTGGTAGAAGCTGAGTGAGAGCGGCTCGGTGATCGGGCCGTCCGGAGCGCTCACGGGCGCGGCGGTCGCCTCGAACGTGGCCAGTCTCTCGGTCGGCGTGGAGGAGCGAGCTCCGGCCCCGGGCACACCCGATGCCGCCGGCAGGTCCAGGGCCTCCAGCACAAACGGCGAGACGCGACGCGCTCGAGCACCGCCGTAGTCGGCGGCGTGCGACAGGATCAGCTCGTCGCGGGCGCGGGTCATTGCCACGTAACAGAGTCGCCGCTCCTCGGCCAGCGCCGATTCGGCGGTCGCGGGAGCGCCTCGGCCGACGCCCGCTGGGAGCGCCAAGGTCTCGCCCCGGCCCACGAGGGGGAAGCGGCCGGCGACCATGCCGGGCAGGAAGACGACCGGGAACTCCAGGCCTTTCGCCTTGTGGACGGTCAGGACCGCCACGGCGTCCGCGTCGGGATCCAGCTCGGCGGTCGCGGGGTCGTCTCCCGCCTCGATCAGCGTCGCCAGGTGACGAGCCACGAAGATCGCGCGGTCATCGACAAGCAGCGCGGACTGCGCCCGGACGATCTCGAAGAACCGGGCGATGTTCTGAAGCGCCTCCTCGGCCGCCGGGGCATCCGTCCCGGCGAGGCGAGCCAGCAAACCGCTGCCGCAAAGGAAGCGATAGAGCAGCTCGCCGGCTGGACGCTCGTGGGCCATCTCCGCGTAGCCACGCAGATCGGTCACGAGCCGGTGGACGGTGGCCCGCGTCTGTGGCCCGACGCGCAGGATCCCGGGCTGGCGTTCCAGCTCATCGAGGACCGCCCAGACCGATCGATTGCGGCGTCGCGCCGTGTTGACGATGGCGGTCAGGTCCTCGCCGCCGAGCGCATACGCTTCGGACGCGGCCAGCCCATATAGATCCACGCTGGACTCCAGGTCGGCCACCACGCGCAGGAAGGCCAGCAGCATCTTGACCTCCGGTCTGGCGTAGAGACCCGAGGCTCCCGAGAACCGCCATGGAATGCCGGCCATGTTGAGCGCGCGAAGGATCGGATCGGCATGGCCGTTGGCTCTGACCAGGACGGCATGGTCGCGCGGCGCAGCGCCAGTGGCGATTCGCCGGCCGATCTCGGCGGCGATCCAATCCGCTTCCTCAGAGCCCGACGCGAAGACCTCCAGGCGAACCGGCGCCGGCGTTGCCGACGACCGCTCCGGCCGCAAACGCTTGACGACGCCAGCCCGCACCTCGAGCCGATCCGGATCGTTGAAGCGGACCAGGCGATAGGCGGCATCGAGCACGGGCGCCAGCGATCGGTAATTCCGGCGTAGCACGACCGTTCGAGCGCCGGTGTAGCGCTCCCGGAAGGCCAGGATGTTGTCGACAGCGGCGCCGCGGAAGGCGTAGATCGCCTGGTCGTCGTCGCCAACCACGGTCACGTTGCGATGCGCCTCACTGAGCAGCGCCACCAACTCGGCCTGCGCCCGGTTCGTGTCCTGGAACTCATCCACCAGGATGTACTTGAAGCGGCCGGCGATGGCGGCCCGGGCGGCGGCCGAGCTGCGGACCAGCCGCAACGCGAGCGACACCTGGTCGCCGAAGTCGATGCAGCCGTTGGCAGCCAACAGGGACTGATAGGTGGCATAGCCGGCCGCCAGCTCGGCCTGACGGCGAGCCTCCTCCGCGGCGGCATCGACCGCATCGCGTTCCGCGTCGGTCACGGCATCATCGGGCGCCGCTGCAACGGCCTTGGCCACCCGGGCGGCCTCGGCGGCAACCCGGTCGGCGTGGGCCCGGTAGTCCGCCGGCGAGACGTCCTCGTCCTTGCAGCGGCTGAAGAGCGTGGCCAGGGCGGCCAGGAAGCGGGTCGGGTCGCCCAGCGGCCGGTACGCGTCGAGGTCGAATTCGAAGAGGTGCTCGCGCAGGAAGATGACGACCTCGGGGCGGGACAGGACGCGCACGTCCGTGGGCAGGCCCAGTTCCAAGGCGTGCTCACGAATCAAGCCGTCACCGAAGGCGTGAAACGTGGAGATTGCCGTGTCCGTGTACCCATACGGCACGAGCTGATCGACCCGGATGGCCATCTCCTCCGCGGCTTTGTCCGTGAACGTGAGGGCCAGGATCTCCGAGGGTCTGGCACGGCGGGTCGCGATCAGCCAGGCGATGCGCCGCGTGATGACCTGGGTCTTGCCCGTTCCGGCGCCGGCCACGACGAGGAGCGGCCCATCGCCGTGGGTGACGGCGCGAAGCTGATCCGGATTCAGTCCGTGGAGCAGGGCTTCGAGTCCGGGCGAGGCCTCGTTCGTGCGCGCGGAACCCATGACCGGCACGAGGTCGCGCCAGGCCGGGATCTGCTCGAGCGGCGCCGGTTCGTGGCGTCGCCGGACCCGCGCCGGGCTCACGACGGACTTGGCCGATCTGATCGGGGCGGGGGCTCGAGGGGGCACGCCGGGAGCATCGTCCGCCGCCGTGCCACCTAGGCTGTCAGGCCGTGGCCTGTGCGATCGCCGCCGTCTCCTCGGCCGACAGGCCGGCGTCCGAGCGACCAGCCTTGATCGCCTTCGCGTACATCCGGGTGCCGGCACGCGCATGCAGGCTGGAGAGGACCCAGCCGTCGCCTGCCGCATCGAGCAGGGCCAGCGCAAAGCTCTGGTTGCCGCCCGTTTCCTGGAAGGGGTTGTAGCGCACGAGCCCGACGCGCTGGAACGCCTTGCGCTGGGCCGCTTCCAGGATCGCCGTCCGGGCTGCCACGTCGTCGAGCTCCCGCGACACGGCGAAGACCTTCTCGAGATGGGCATCCAGGACGGCTTCGAGGCTCCGGCCTTCCGCTCCACGGGTGATCCCCCTCAGCCGCGCGTCGAGCATCCTGGTCCGGCGCGCGACGATCACGCAGGCGACCGCGAGCGCCAGGACGGCGGCGGTGAGACCGACGACGAGGGCGCTGAGATTTGGCTGAATGAGCGCGTCGAGGTCGATCCGAGGGTCCTCCGATGGGCCGTCCGAGTCTAGCAGGCGCCCCTTGCCGCGGCCGTACCGCAGCCGTACCTGGGAGGGCAGGCAGGGCCGCGAGCCGGGCGTGGGAGCCAGGTTTCCGTCACTTGCTCCTGAGACGGGCACTGGTCACCGCGATTCCGGTGGCTCCGAGTCGACCGGGGGCCGCCGAGCGTGGCAGAGCACGACTGCTCCGCCCACCTCCGGTCATTCGCGCTCGAGGCTGCCATCGGGCATAACCTCGCTGACCAGTGCCCGCCTGGCGGTCTCTGCCAGATTCGCGGGCCGGATACGCGGGAGCACCTTCCCGCGACGGTCCGACGAACCGCACCCGCGGCTTCTGGGGCGGCATCCGGGCATGAGCTCCAAGGGCTCACGCAGACTGCGCCCTACCGCGCAGGGCCGGCGCCAGCATGATCTGCGGCCGACTCGGCGACGTTGGCCACGGCCGGTGCTATCCTCTGCCGTCGACAGACCGCGCCAGCGACGGAGGACCCCCGACCACTCATGGCCAAGCGCGCCAGAGGCACCACGACCCGACCCGGCCAGCGCCGGCCAATCCAGCGCCCAGCCACGCGCCCAACCTCGCCCGGCGTGCGGGAGGGCTCGACGGCCGCGTCCGGATCCCAGCTCGCCGAGTTGCGATCGGCCTCGCTGACCGCTGAGGAAGAGGCGCGAGCGGCCGAGCTAGAAGCTGCGATCGTCGCCCAGGAACGCCAGGCCGAGGAGGGACGCCGGAACCGCTCCCAGCGCAGCGCACCCGACGTCGCCGTCCGGGCGAGCTCCCCACTGGCCACCGCCGCCGCGAACGAGTACGCGTACGTCGCCCGCGATGTTCGCCGGGTCGCGATCGTCGGCGGCTCTCTCGTCAGCTTGCTCCTGATCCTCTGGGTCGTGACCCAAGTCACGGGAGTCACCCTCTAGCCCTTCCGATCCGGGTGGTCAGCTCACCTGGCGCGCTACCATCCGACCATGCCAGCCGCCCGGCGGACCCTGGGTGCCCGACCCGAAGCCCTCTTCCAGCCGCCGCCTGAGCGGCAGCCCCTCGCGGCACGGATGCGCCCGCGCAACCTCGACGAATTCGTCGGGCAAGAGCATCTCGTCGGTGAACGCGGTCCGCTCCGCCGGAGCGTGGCGCGCGGCCATCTTTCGTCGCTCCTGCTATGGGGCCCGCCCGGTACCGGCAAGACCAGCCTGGCCCGCCTGCTCGCCGCCGAGATCGGGGCCCATTTCACCAGCCTGTCGGCGGTCATGTCGGGCGTGGCCGAGGTCCGGACCACGATCGCCGAGGCGCAGGAGCGCCTGAACCTGCACGGCACGCGCAGCATCCTCTTCCTCGACGAGATCCATCGCTTCAACAAGGCACAGCAGGACGCCTTGCTACCACATGTCGAGGACGGGACGGTCACGCTGGTCGGCGCGACCACCGAGAATCCGTACTTCGAGGTGAACGCCGCGCTCCTGTCGCGGATGCGTGTCTGGCGCCTCGAACCCCTGACCGATGAGGAGGTCGCGATCGTCGTCCACCGGGCGCTGGACGATGCCGAGCGGGGCCTCGCGGGTCCGCTCGGTCCCGACGGCGGCGTGGCGCTGTCGGACGCGGCCTTCGACCACCTCGTCTCGCTCGCCGGTGGCGACGCCCGAGCCGCTCTCAACGTCCTGGAAGGGGCGACGGCCCTGGCCGAGGCGCCCGGCGTGCGCGACGCCGAGGGCCATGTGAGCCCCCGGCTCGAGGATGTCGAGACCGCCGCCCAGCAGCGGGTGCTGGCCTACGACCGGGCCGGCGACGGGCATTACGACACCGTCTCGGCGTTCATCAAGAGCCTCCGCGGCAACGATCCCGACGCGGCGCTCTACTGGCTCGCCGCGATGATCGCCGCGGGCGAGGACCCGAAGTTCATCGCTCGCCGCCTGATCATCAGCGCCTCGGAAGACGTTGGCAACGCCGATCCCCGGGCCCTTCAGGTCGCCGTGGCGGCCGGACACGCCCTCGATTGGATCGGGCTGCCCGAGGCGCAATACGCCCTGGCCCAGGCCACGACCTACATCGCGACCGCGCCGAAATCGAACCGGTCGGGCGCGGCCTACTGGGCAGCCGTCTCCGATGTCGAGGCCAGCGGCGCCCTGCCCGTCCCGCTCCACCTGCGAAACGCGGCGCACCGCGGCATGAAGCAGCACGGCATCGGCATCGGCTATCGCTACACGCATGACTTCGAGGGCGCCGACGTCGAGCAGCAGCATCTGCCCGACGCGATCGTCGCGCGGCGCTACTACCTGCCGACCGACCAGGGCTACGAATCGACGATCGCCGCCCGAATGGCCAGCCGGGCCGAGGCCCGGGCCGCGGCGAAGGCGGCCGGCGGAACCCCACGGTCGAAGATCCCCGGGCCGGAGGTCAAGCCCCACGGCGGCCAAAGCCTCATGAAGACACGCGAATCGAATCGCAAGAAGCTGGCCGACACTGAGAAGCGCGACGCCTCCGAGCCCTGACCGGGCCGGGGCGGGCGTCTGCTACGAGGCGCTCAGCCCGGATCGCGGCCGACTGCGCAGCGGCCGGGAACCGGCGGCGTAGCGGGGCGCTTCCACGTGCCTGGGGAGGGTGCGCCTGGCTGCCGCCGGTGCAGGCTCGGGAGTCGCGCGCGCGACCCGAAGCATACCGAGGGCCCAATCGGCGTCGGCTCGGAGCCGCTCATCCATGCGGCGGCGAGCCTGGCGGAGCGCGGCCTGCGCCGCCTCGCGCTCTCCGTCGAGCCCGGCACGGGCGATCACCCGGATGGCGAACGCGGCAAGCGCCGGCACCTTGAGCCATGGGGTGACAGCCTCGATCGCGGCGGCACCGTGGGCGGCGATCGGGTCACGCAGATCGATCCGGTGCGCCGGGTCGGCGCCCTCCGCACGAGCCAGCAACGTCGCGAGTGCATCCTTGGCGTTGGTCATCCGCATCTCCAGTCCGCGCGCTCGGCGGCGCGCATCCCCGCACCAAGGATAGCGTATCTTCGGGTCTTCGAAGATACGAGCGCTCAGAGACTTGCCCAAATGACAGCGTGCCTTTACGCTGTGCCGCCATGTCAGCCCGACCGTCTCGCCTGGACGCCGATCGACTGCGCCAGTTCAAGGCCGAGTTCTTCAAGGCACTCGCCCATCCAGTGAGGATTGCGATCCTGGAGCACCTTCGCCGGGGGCCGCGCAGCGTCGGCGAGATCCAGGAGCTGACAGGCGTCGCGGGCCCCTCCATCTCGCAGCAGCTCGCCGTCCTGCGCAGCCGCGGCATCGTTGTGCCCGAGCGCTCGGGCACGACCGTCCGATATCACGCTGCGGACCCGCAGATCTACGCGCTGCTGGATGCCGCGCGCCAGATATCCTACGGGCACCTCAGCGACAGCGCGGACCTGCTCCGCCTGGTCGAGGCCGAGCAGGTCGCCACCGGCGGCTGACTGGCCGACCGTCCGTCGCGCGTGAGAAGGGCCGTTCGTCAACGACTCGTGACGCGTCCGCCCGCCAGTCCCGGATGATCGCTCTTCGAGCCCAGCTGGACCGCGTGGTCCCGCGCGGGGCGCTGGTCCTGTCGGTCCTGTCGTTGGGCTACTTCGCCATGGGCATCGTGCGCAATCGGGTCTTCGCCAACACGTTCGGCGCCAGTCCCGAGCTCGATGCCTACTACGCGGCGTTTCGGCTCCCCGAGATCGCGCTTGACGTGCTGGTCGCGGCCGGCCTGACCGCCCCCTTCGTGCCGATCTACACCAGCCTGCGCCACGACGACGAAGCGGCGGCGAACCAGTTCGGACGGACGGTGCTGACCGGCGCGATCGGCGTGATGGCGCTGGCGAGCCTCGCGATCTTCCTGCTGGCGCCGTGGATCGGCGACCGGTTCGAGGGCTTCGACGCGCGGACGCGCGCGCTCTATGTCGACCTCCTTCGGATCAACTGCCTGGCCCAGATCCTCTTTGCCGCCTCGTTCGCGCTGGGCGAGATCCTGGTCGCCAACCGGCGGTTCGTCGCCTATGCGGTCGCCCCGATCCTCTACTCCGGCGGGATCGTGGCGGGCACCGTGCTGTTCGCCGACCGCTTCGGGATCGCCGCGACAGCCTGGGGCGCGGTCGCGGGTGCCGCCGCGCATCTGGGCGTCCGGATCGCCGGGACGCGTCGGACCAGTTTCCGGATCCGCCCGGCATTCGACGTCCGCTCGGCGGCCTTTCGCGAATTCATCAGGCTGATGCTGCCGCGGATGGCCAGCCATCCGATCGAGCTTCTGATGCTGACCTACTTCACCATCCTGGCCACCCAGCTGGGCGCCGGCAGCGTCTCGTCGTTCAACTTCGCGTCGGACTACCAGGTCGTGCCGATCCTGCTCATCGGGGCGCCGTTCTCGCTGGCCGTCTTCCCCACCCTGTCGGCCGCATTCGCGGACGGCGACGGCACAACGTTCCGGGCGGTCCTCGGTCGGAATCTGCTGACCATCGCGGTTCTCACGGCCCTGGCGGCCGTGGCCCTCTTTGTTCTGTCCGGGACGCTCGTGGAGCTTCTCCTCGGCGGCGGTCGATTCGGGCCTGAGGACGTCACCCGAACGACATCCGTGGTGGCCGCTTTCGCGCTCTCGATCCCGTTCGACGCCTTGGCCTATCCGCTGTCGCGCGGCCTCTACGCGACCCACGACACGCTGCGTCAGGCTGCCTCGTCCTTCGTCGCGCTGGGCGTCGTGGTCACCGTCTCGTCAGCGCTGGTCGGGCCGGTCGGAATTCTGGCCGTCCCCCTCGGCTACGCGGCGGGCATGGCCGCCAAGGATCTGCTGCTGGCGATCTTCCTGGTCCGGCGGCTGCACGCGCTGAGGGCCGGCCGGCTCAGGTCGCCGGACTGACGGGCACTGTCGGCACGACCGAGATGAACAGCCCGTCCCGCTCCGGGTAGTTGCCCTCGGGGCGCTTCCAGCGAAGGTAGTTGCGCTCCATCTCGGCTGAATCCTGGAAGGTGCCCGGCGGATCGGACGGACCCCAGATGCTCGAGACCCACGGGTACCACGGATCCAGGACGTACGCGCCTTCGACGGTCGCGTCGCGGAAGATCTGCGGATCGGCGTCGGCGCGGAAGCCGGTCATGACCCAGGTATGGGCGCCCCGCCACGCGAGCAGGATGACCGGCGATCGAGTTGTTTCGATGGCGACCGCCGCGTCGCGCAAGGCGTCCTCGCGCGTCTCGTAGCCGCGGACCTCGTAGCCTGACGCCCCATACGCCTCGAGCGCGAGGACCATCGCCGACGGGCCCCATTTCCCGTTGTGGCTGTCGCCATAGCTCTCCCACTCCCGGACTCTGCCTTGCAGCTCATTCTGGAAGGCATCGGATGTATCGGCCAGCCCCAGGAATGCGAGGGCCATCTGGACCCCGGCTGGAGCGCACCAGGTGTCCTTGAGCTCGTGGGCGAAGACCGAATCGGGGTCGGTGGCGATGTCGACGTCGACCGGGACCCGCGCCGGCGTCGGGGTGGGCGTGGGGGTTGGCGTGGCCGACGATGCCTCGGTCGACGGGCCCGGCGTCGGCGCGACGGTCGGCGCAATGGTTGGCGCGGGCGTGAGCGGCGGGGCCGTGACCAGGATCGTGCCGTCAGTCGGACGATCCGGTACCGGTCCGGCGATGAACCGATCGAGCCTGTCGATGGCGCGCTCGAACAGGTGCCCCGCCCCGAACGCATCGGTCGACACGGCGAAGGTCGCGACCAGCGCTCCGCCGACGACCGCCAGCAGCGCGAGCGTGCGAACCGAGAGGCGGCGACGGCGATCGCGAGTGGGGTACATGAATGGAGAGTCCTCGGGCTGGCTGCGCGACCTCACGACGTTCGGGCGGGCGCATGTGCTACGGCCGGACCCGGCGTGCCGCCCAGCCTGCCATAGAATCGGTATTGGGCTTCGCTTCGAGGCGGAGCCGCCGGGTCGAGCGGCCGGTAGCGCCCGTCGATCAGTGTGTCGCCCATCCGATCAGGGCAGCACGGCCCGCGTCTCGGGGAGCGTTGCCCTCGTCACCGGCGTCTTGCAATCCCGTTTCGGATTCCCTGGCGTCCTGGACGCGCCGCCAGACCGTGCGTTGCGCGGCTCAGGCGCCCATTCCTGATATGTCAGCGTGGTCCACTGTCGGAAGCTGCAGATCGCGCACTGTTGGCTGTCGACGACGAGGCACATATTGCAAAGGTGCGCCTCACAGCAGCGACGCTGCCGGGTGCCGCTACCCGGGGCGTCGTAACGAGGCGATCGTCCCGCCGCCTACGGTTCGAGATCGAAGGCGCGAACGTGGCGCGGCCGGAAGACGGCAATCGGTCGACAGTCGAACGTGGCGATCCGGCGGACTCCCAGCCGCTCGGCGGCGGCGACCATCAGCGCGT
>JAUSJS010000176.1 GCA_030647575.1 Candidatus Limnocylindrales bacterium
GACGTCGCGTGAGGCGCCGGTCTCCTCATAGAAGGCGCCCCGGTTCTCGATGCCGATCGACTCGGCAACGGTGATCTGCACGTGGTCCACGTAGCGTCGGTTCCAGAGCGGCTCGAAGATGCCGTTGCCGAAGCGCAAGACCAGCAGGTTGCGAACCGTCTCCTTGCCCAGGTAGTGATCGATGCGATAGACCTGCGACTCGCGGAAGACGTGGCGGACCTCGCGATTGAGCCGCTTGGCAGAATCGGTGTCGTGCCCGAACGGCTTCTCGATGACCACCCGCCGCCAGCCGCCGTCGGGCTTCTCGTGATCGAGGCCGACGCGGCCGAGCTGAGCGACGATCTCGGCGAACTGCGATGGCTGCGTGGCAAGGTAGAAGAGCCGGTTGCCGTGCGTCCCGTGCTCTTTGTCGAGCGCGTCGAGGCGGGTGACCAGGGCGTCGAAGCCGGATGCGTCGGCGAAGTCGAGGTGCTGGTAGCAGATCCGCTCCGCGAACGAGCGCCAGGCGTCGGTGTCGATCGGCAGAACGCGGCTGAACTGGTCGAGCGAGGCGCGGATGTCGGCGCGGAACGCCTCGTTGTCGTAGGGCCGCCGCCCGATCGCCAGCAGTACCAATTCGTGGGGCAGCAGGTTGGTCCGCCACAGGTGGTAGAGCGCGGGGACGACCTTGCGGTGGGCCAGGTCGCCGGTCCCGCCGAACAGGACCACGACGCATGGGTCCGGGACGCGCTCGAGGCGCAGGCCCTCGCGCAAGACATTCTCAGCGGGCTTCGAGCGAGACGCGCGTTTCCCTCGGCGCGCGAGTCGAAGGTCCTTCATCGTTCGCGGCGCGTCCTTGGGCCGCGCCGCGGATCGGGCGGGGGGCTGATCCGGTGGTGCCTCGACCGGCGCGCGATCCTTGACCGGCGAGGCCACGGCGCCCTTGCTGCGACGCGCCGCCATTCGCGCTACTCCGTCTTGACCGGGTGGCCGCCGAACTCGTTGCGCAGCGCGGCGAGGACCTTCGCGCCGTATGAATCGTCCTGGCGGGACCGGAAGCGGGTCAGCAGGGAGAGGGTGATCACCGGCGCCGGGACGTCGCGATCAATCGCCTCCTGGATCGTCCAGCGGCCCTCGCCGGAGTCGGCGACGAAGCCCTTGAGGTGCGAGAGGTCCTGGCCGTTCGCCTTGAACGCGCGCCCGGCCAGCTCGAGCAGCCACGAGCGGACCACGGAGCCCTGCATCCACAGCTCGGCGATCGCCCCGAGGTCCAGCTCGTAGTCGCTGGCGTGCATGATCTCGAAGCCCTCGGCGTAGGCCTGCATCAGGCCGTACTCGATCCCGTTGTGGACCATCTTCACGTAGTGGCCGGCGCCGGGCCCGCCCACGTGGAGGTAGCCGCCCGGGGGCGCCAGCGAGGTGAAGATGGGAACGAGCGGTTCGACCGTCGCCGGGTCTCCGCCGACCATCAGGCAGAAGCCGGCCTTGAGGCCCCAGATCCCGCCCGACGTGCCGGCGTCGACGTAGCCGATTCCCTTGGCGGCCAGATCGTGGTGCCGCCGGACGTCGTCATGGAAGTTCGTGTTGCCGCCGTCGATGATGGTGTCGCCCGGCTCGAGGTGCTCAAGCAACTCGGCGATCTGGGCTTCGGTCGCATCGCCGGCCGGGACCATGACCCAGACAGCGCGCGGCTTCTCCAGCTTCTCGACCAGCTCGGCGATGGAGTACGAGGGGATCGCCCCCTCGCCGGCGATCTCGGTCGTCCTCTCCGGCGTCCGGTTGTAGACGGCGACCGCATGGCCGTCGAGGATCAGCCGGCGGACCATGTTGGCCCCCATCCGGCCGAGGCCGATGAACCCGAGGTGCATTTCGATCAAGCCTCCGTGGGAGTGTCGAGGGCGGCCTCCAGGGCTCGCTCCAGGGCGGCGAGCCCGGTGTCGGGGTCGTCGCCCAGGTGGACCCGCAGGATCGGCAGATCGTGCGCCTCGATGGCGGCGAAATCGCCGCTCGCCTGGCCGTCGATGAGCTGTCCGAAGGAGTACGGCCAGCCGGGGATCTCGCGATCGACCGGATGATCCGCGGTCAGCTGGAGGAACCAGCCGATCGGCGCCCCGCCCTTGTGCAGCTGACCGGTCGAGTGCAGGAAGCGCGGACCGTAACCGGCGGTCGTCGCGCGACCGGTCCGGTCGCGGAGGAGGGCGCGGATCCTGGCAAGAGCGTCGTCGCGGCCCGGTGTCGGCGCGATGAAGGCCTGCAGGCAGAGGTAGGCGTTCGGGCGCCGGCGTGCCAGGTGGCGGGAAAGTTCCCCGGTGACGCCGCCGTCGCCCGAGGTGAGCCGGAGCGCCGCATCGCCGTGGAGGGTCAGGTCGTCGCCCGCGGCGATCGGCGCCGGGGGCGGCGCCTGGTCCGTCTCGCCTCGGTCGTGGCGGGCAAGCATGCTCTTGGTCAGCTGCTTCGCTTCCTCGACGTTCGGCTGGTCGAACGGATCGATGCCGAGGACGGCCCCCGCGATCGCCGTCGCGACCTCCCAGCGGACGAACTCGGCGCCGAGGTCGATGGGGTCGCCGACATCGATCCGGATGACCGGGTGGCCGGCCGCCTCGAGGGCCGCGGTCAGATCGTCGCGGGCGCGGTTCTCGGCGCCGGCCAGCGTGATCCGGACGAAGGCCCGATCCGTGCCGTAGCTCCCGACCGCCCCGAGTGGCTCCAGGTCGACCGGGACGATGCCGACGCCGCGCTTGCCCGTGCTCTCGGCGATCAGCTGTTCCGCCCACGCCCCGAACGAGGTGATCGCGTCGTCGGTCAGGAAGGTCAGCTTGTCGCGGCCGGCCTTCGCCAGCGTCCCGATGGCCAGGCCCAGGGAGAGCCCGGGATTGGCCATCGGGTCCGGTTCCCGGCACTGCCCGAGCATCGCCGACGCGGAGGCGAGGAGCGCGTCCAGGTCCAGCCCGATCAGCGAGGCCGGCACGAGGCCCACGTAGGTCAGCGCGGAATAGCGGCCGCCGGTGTCCGGAGGATTGAGGAAGACCTCGCGGAAGTCGTCGTGGTGGGGGATCGCCTCGACGCTCTTGCCCGGATCCGTGATCGCGGCGATGAACCCGCCCGGGGTCTCGTACGTGTGATGCCCGACGGCCTCGAGCGCGTCATGGATGCGCGACCAGGCATCGGCGAGGAAGGCGTTCGGCTCGGTCGTCGTGCCCGATTTCGACGCGATCAGCACGAGCGTCCTGAGCGGATCGAGGTCGTCGAAGGTCGCGGCCACGTAGGCCGGGTCGGTCGAGTCGAGGATGCGCAGCCGCGGATAGCCATCCTGCGAACCGAACGTCCGATGGAGGACGTCGGGCGCGAGGCTACTGCCACCCATCCCGGCCACGACGACGGTCGTGTAGCCCTCGTCGACGATCGCATCCCCAAAACCCTCGAGCGCCGCGATCCGGTCGGCGAAGTGGGCCGGCGCGTCGAGCCAGCCGAGCCGCTCGGAGATGGCCGCGCCGACCCGTGGATCGGATGACCACAGGGTCACGTCGCGATCGAACAGGCGGGTCGCCCACTCCTCGTCCCGGGCGCGCCCGACCGCTGCATCGTAGGCGGCGCCCGCCTGGCCCAGGCTGAGTCGCGCCCCAGAGCTGATCGAGACGGGGTCGGTCATCGTGACCTCCGGAGGATAGTCGCGCGGCGGGAACGGACCGTTACAGGTTTGAGTCGTCGTGTTTCGCGCTCGTCGACCACCGTCGCTTCATGGTACGCCGCGCGCGAATCCGCGCCCGAGCCGCACCGTGTCGCCTGATTGACCCGCGGCAGGCCGGTATCCACAATCCAGCGCATGAAGGCAAGGAAGCCGCACTTGGGGGACGACTACACGACCGGCAGCTTCAAGGCGGGGATCGTCATGATCATCGTGATCCTCACGGCCATCACCCTGATCTGGCTCGCCTACGGCTGGGCATTGAGCCAGCCCGGC
>JAUSJS010000183.1 GCA_030647575.1 Candidatus Limnocylindrales bacterium
CCGCGAGTCCGCGATCCTGACCCAGAGAGGCACTGAGGGCAGCGACTGCGAGGCCATACGGTTCACCAGGTCGTCATAGTCGCCGGTCACGCCGGGACTGGCGGCGAGGATCGCAGCCGAGAGGCTGCTGGCACGATCCCGAAGTCCTTCGTCCAGAGCGCCCTGCAGCGCCGCCACCAGCACCACTCGAGCGCCGATGGCCAGCGCGAATATCACCACAGGGATCGCCACCGCATACCAGAGTGCCAGCCGGCCGCGGATGCCCCGCTGGCGAAACCAGGCGGGAATCGGAATCGGGAGCCTCATGACTCCGCACCACGCAGTACGTAACCAAATCCGCGGAGGGTATGGATCAGGTCCGGTTCGCCGCCGCTGTTGAGCTTCTGGCGCAGGTATGAAATGTAGACCTTCACGGGGTCTGATTCACCCGGCGCCTCGGAGCTCCAGATCCTCTCGAAGATAACGTCGCGGCTGAGCGGCCGCCCGGCGTTTTCGGCGAGCAGCGCCAGTAGCTCGAACTCGCGCGCTGTCAGTTCGAGATCGCGATTTCCGCGGGCGACCCGACGCTTGCCCACGTCCACGATGAGGTCATCGACGGTGATTACCTTGGCTGCGAGTATCCCCCTGCGCCTGAGGACCGACCGGACCCGCGCCAGCAGCTCTTCGAAGGCGAAAGGCTTTGCGAGGTAATCGTCGGCGCCGGCCTCCAGTCCGCGTACGCGGTCGCCAACCAGCGTTCGAGCGGTCAGCATCAGCACGCCGACATCGGACTCGCCACGCAGGCGCCGGCAAAGCTCGATGCCGTCGATGTCCGACAGGATGAGATCGAGCACCACGACGTCGGGCTTCCAGGAAATGACCAGGTCGTATCCACTCTTCCCAGAACCGGCCACGACGACCTGATATCCGCTCAATTCGAGCCCGTTCTTGATGAAGTCGGCGATGTTCGCTTCGTCCTCGATGACCAGGATTTTTGGCATTTCCATCCACTCACAGGGGCGCATTCGGGCGAGGCGGGTCACGGCAAATTCTATGCGGTGCGTACCGATGGCACGCGGCCAACGGCCGTCGACGCCAGTTTTCTGACCGTTCCTTAACCTCATCCCAACCGTGCGCTAACCGACCTGGGCTAACGTCGAGTTCGGCGGAGTTTCCGACGCGGCATGCCCCGCCGACACGAGATGGAGGCCATAGCTATGCTCGGTTTCATCTTCGGCAGTTCCAAACCCAAGGCAGTTCCCGAGGCAATCCGTTCCGCTCTGCGGGAGAAGCTCGGCAGCGATTCCCGGCAACTCGACCAGTGCCAGGCTGTGGAGCGCAGTGGGAGATACGCAGGCCGGAAGGTGCGTCACGTCCGCGTGTTCGACCCCCGATTGCTGAAGTCCCTGGCCGGTCCAGTCTCTTACGCCGCGCTCGACACGCAGAAGGCGTCGATCGTCTTCGAGGGCCACTTTGAGCAAAACGGCGGACTCGTCATCTCCGACCGCAGACAGGTGGCGCCGGCTCCCGGTACCGCCTAGACCTCTTCGAGTTTCGAGCGACCATCCAAATCGGGCCGGGTGACCCCCCGGCCCGATCTTGTTATTAGCCTCGCTGCTCCCAGTCGGAGGAGAACTTGTCGTAACGCTCTGTGAGAGCCCGTACGGCATTCGTGGAGATCGGTAGCCGGTTCTGCACCATATCGATGTTCGATCGGAGGTGTTCGGGACGCTGCGTACCGACGATCGCTACGTCGACTTCCGGATGAGCGAACGTGAACCCGAGAGCAAGCAAGATGCGATCGCCGGGATCGCCAGGGATGGGGCCCTCCTTCAACATGACCTGCGCCCTGCGGAAGTACTCCTCCGTGTAGGCGGGGATGTGCTGATACGGACGGGGATCGGCCGCGGCGCCCCACACTGCGTTCCCGATCGGACGCTTGACGATGACCCCCATGCCGCGCTCTTCCGCCTTCGGGAACAACGTCTTGCGCGCCTTCTGGTCGACCAGGCTGAACGAAGTCTGGAGCGTATCGAATATTCCGCTGTTCACCGCCCACTCAGCGTTCGCGTTGTCGCCTGAATAGCCTATGAACCTGGTCTTGCCCGCCTTCTGAACGTCCTTAAGAGCCTTGATGACCTCGCCTTTCTCGAGTACCTCGACCGAGCAGGAATGAAGCTGCAGCAGGTCGACCCGGTCGGTCTTCATCCGCCGGAGTGACCGGTCGATGGACTCGAGGATGACCTCGCGGGTCCAGTCCTGTCCCTCGCCTCGGGGCAGGAAGTGTCCACACTTCGTAGCGAGCACATATTCGTCGCGGCGATGGGATACGGCGACGCCGATCTGCTCCTCCGAGAGCCCGTAGCAGGCGGCCGTGTCCAGGAAATTGATCCCGTCGTCGAGTGCTTCGTTGAGGACCTTCTTCGCCTGGGCGATCTGCTCCTGTGGCAGGTTGAATCCCGTTTCAGACAAACCGAGTCCCAGGCGGCTGATCTTTAGCCCGGTCTTACCCAGAGTCGTGCGTTCCATGCTGCTTCGCCTTTCGTGGTTTTCGTGGTTCTCAGACCGGACCTCGACCGCTCCGGCGTTTCTGGACGTTCGCCTGACCAGCTCGCGCCTCTTTACGGATTACACGAGCCCCAGAGGACGGCTGGGCCACAAAGCCCCACCAGGGTCAGGAGGAGGAGCGAGCTTACGCCGGTGCCCGCAACCCCCAGACCGATCACGACCAGCTTAAAGGGTGGAGCTGTCGATCCTCTCCCGAGCAGGATCGCAGCAGATCCCGAAACCACCCCGAGGACCGACGCGAGAACGGTCTGCCGGTAGTAAGCGACGCGCGAGGGATGATCGAAAGGTACTCCCAGAGGCTCCTCAACGCCGATGAACGCCAGTAAGGGAAGG
>JAUSJS010000191.1 GCA_030647575.1 Candidatus Limnocylindrales bacterium
GGGGTCATTCATGGTTACAGGATATGACGGCATTGTGGCGAAGCGATGACAGCGCCCATCGCCGCTTGATTCGAATGATCACGTTCCATCCATGGTGTTGGGGGTTTCGTGCCACTCCTGATTGAGTCATGTGGGTGACCAGAGCCGCTCAAGGAACAGGACACCCTGGTCGCTTAGCGTGATCTCGCTGGAGCGCGCTGCTTGTCCGCCTCTGCCGCCAGCGCGAGGAACCGTTCGAAGCCGGCTTCGGTAATTCGGGCCAGCTCGGCGAATAGGCTTTCGTCCACGCTCGTGAAGTTGAAGCACGCCTTGCCTTGCATCCGGCGGCGCAGTTCCGGCGACATCGTTTCGAGCAGATCCGGGCAACCGTAGACGGACATCAGGTAGTAGCTCACGTACCGTTTGCCGCACCGGATGCCGGCGACGTAGCCCCCAGGGCTTCCCCTCGAGCCCGGGGATCTCGAGGACCAGGCCGTCGGGGCCATCCTTCGTTGCAACGAGCCTGGATCGATACGGCTGCAGGATCTGCCGTAGCGCGCGGTCGACCCCGTCGAAGTCGATCGTCGAGCGCTCAGTAGGCGGCAAGCGTCCGGATCCCCTCGGCGATCTTCTCCGGGTTGACCATGAACCACTCCTCCAGGACGTGGTTGTAGGGCACGCCAGGCACCTCGGGGCCGGCGATCCTCGTGACCGGACCATCGAGATAATCGAACGCCTCCTCGGCCACGATCGCGGCTACTTCCGCGCCGTACCCGCCGAACCGGTTGTCCTCGTAGACGATCAGGCACTTGCCGGTCTTGCGGACGGAGTCGAGCAGCGTCTCGGTGTCCAGGGGTCGGAGGGTCCGCAGGTCGACGACCTCGGCGCTGATCCCGTCCTCCGCCACCCGGTCGGCGGCCTCGAGCGCGTAGTGGGCCATCAACCCATAGGCCACGACCGTGACCTGCGTCCCGGGATGGGTGATCGCCGCCTTGCCGAGCGGCACCGTGTAGTCCGTGTCGGGCACGTCACCGCGCACGGATCGGTACATCTTCTTGTGCTCGAAGAAGAGGACCGGGTCGGGGTCGCGGATCGACGAGCGCAGCAGGCCGCGCGCATCGTGCGGCGTCGATGGCACGACGACCTTGAGCCCGGGCACGTGAGTGAAGAAGGCCTCGACCGACTGCGAGTGGTAGAGCGCACCGTGGACGCCTCCGCCATATGGCGCCCGGATGGTCATCGGCACGCCATACCCGTTGTTCGAGCGATAGCGCATCCGCGCTGCCTCCGAGACGATCTGGTTGAAGGCTGGGAAGATGAAGTCGGCGAACTGGATCTCGCAGACCGGGCGAAGTCCGTTGAGGGCGGCTCCGATCGAGGTGCCCACGATCATCGACTCAGTCAGCGGCGTGTCGATCACCCGGTCGTCGCCGAACTCGGCCCACAGGCCGTCGGTCGCACGAAAGACGCCGCCCTTCTTGCCGACGTCCTCGCCGAGCACGATCACGGTCGGATCGCGCCGCATCTCGTCGGCGAGCGTCTCGCGGATGGCATCGATGAACGTGCGAGGCGGCATCAGCCCGGCTCCTCGACATCGGCGTAGACGTAGCGTGTCGCCCCGGCCGGGTCGGGGTCCGGTTGGGCCTCGGCGTACTCGGTTGCGTCCTCGACCAGGGCGGCGATCTTCGCCTCCAGGCGTTCCTCGATCTCGTCGGTCAGCACGCCGGCGTCGCGGAGCTGCTCGCGGAAACGCGGCAAAGCATCATGCCCGCGCTCAGCGGCGAGCTCCTCGGCCGAGCGGTACTTGGTCTGCTGGTCGTCCGACGAGTGGCCGGTCAGGCGGGTGACCTTGGCCTCGATCAGGGTCGGGCCCTCGCCGGCTCGCGCCCGGGCGACCGCGTCCCGCGCCGCCGCGTAACAAGCGAGCACGTCCGATCCATCCACCACGACACCGGGGATGCCGTAGCCAGACGCCCGATCGGCGACGTCGGCGACCGAGACCTCCATCGCCGCCGGGACGCTGATGGCGTAGCCATTGTTCTCGACCACGAAGATGAACGGCAGCTTGTGGATCGCCGCAAAGTTCAGCCCTTCGTGGACGTCACCCTGGTTTGACGAGCCCTCACCCATGCTGGTCATCGCGACCTGGCCGGTCTTGCGGATCTTGGCGGCCAGGGCGATCCCCACCGCGTGGAGCAGCTGCGTCGCCACCGGCGACGAAACGGACAGGATGTTGTGCTCGTGGCTGCCGTAGTGACCGGGCATCTGGCGGCCGCCGGATGACGGATCGTTGGCGGTGGCGTACTGCGCGGTCATGATGTCGCGCGCGCTCATCCCGAAGGTCAGGCAGGTCGCGATCGAGCGGTAGAACGGGGCGATCCAGTCCTTGCCCTTCTCGAGCGCCCAGGCCGTCCCGACCTGGGCGCCTTCGTGGCCCTGGCCGCTGATGACGAAGGGGATCAGGCCGGCCCGATTGAGGACCCACATCCGTTCGTCGATGGCGCGCGCCAGCACGACGAGGCGATACATCTCGATCAGATCGGCGTCGGACAGCCCGACGTCCGCAGCGAGCCGCGACTCTCGGCCCGGCAGCGTCCGGCTAGAAGTTGATCGACTGTCCATCGACGGCCATGGCGGCCTCGCCGAGCACCTCGGAAAGGGTGGGATGGGCGTGAGTGGCACGACCGATCTCCCCCGGCGTCGCGTCCAGCTCGAAGCCGAGCGAGGCCTCCGCAATGAGGTCCGTGGCGTGCGGCCCGATGATGTGGACGCCCAGCGTGTCGCCCGTCTCGACGTCCTGAATGATCTTGGCGAACCCCTCGTATTCGCCGCCGATGATCGCCTTGGCGATGGCCTGGAACGGAACTTTGCCGATCCTGGTCTTCAGGCCGCGCTCGGCGCACTGCACCTCGGTCAGGCCGATCGAGGCGATCTCCGGCCGGCAGTAGGTCGCCCGCGGCTGCTTCGTGTAGTCCATCTCGTGGACGTCAGTGTCGCCGGCGATGGCGTGCGCGGCGATCAGCCCTTCATGGGCGGCCGTGTGGGCCAGCCAGAGCCCGCCGATCACATCGCCGACGGCGTACACGTGCGGTTCCTTCGTTCGCATCCGGCCGTTGACCTTGATCACACCGCGGTCGGTCTCGACGTTGGTCGTCTCGAGGCCGATCTCCTCGATGTTCGCGGCCCGGCCGGTGGCGACGAGGAGGAGCTCGGCTTTCAGCTCCGCGGGCTCCTTGCCCTCGGGGCCCACGGTGAGGCGCACCCCGCCCTTGTCCGCCATGACCGACGACGTTTCGAAGCGGGCATTGGTCAGGACCGTGATCCCGCGCTTGGTGAAGCTGCGCTCGAGCAGCTTGCCGACCTCGGCGTCCTCGAGCGGGACGATCTGGGGCAGGTACTCGAGCAGGGTCACCTTGACGCCGACATCGTGGAACATGCTGGCGAACTCGACCCCGACCGCGCCGGCACCCACGATCACGATGTCCTTGGGCAGGCTGTCCATCTTGAGGACGTCGTCGCTGGTCACGATCCGATTGCCGTCGGGGACCAGTCCGGGGAGCGACTTGACCCGCGAACCTGTGGCCAGGATCACGTCCGTAGCGTTCAGGACGCGCTCACCGCCGACGTCGGGCTTCCCGTCCTCGCCTGCCTGAGTTACCCGCACCTTGCCGGGACCGTCCAGCCGGCCGCGTCCGGGGACCCAGGTCACCTTGTTCTTGTCGATCAGCGTTTTGAGGCCCGTCCACATCCGCTTTACGACTGCGTCGCGCCGGGCAGCCATCGCCGCGTAATCGACGACCGGCTCGCCCGGCAGGGTCAGGCCGTACTCCTTGGCGTGGCGAACGCGATCGACGAAGGCCGCGGACTCGAGCAGCGCCTTGGTCGGGATGCAGCCGCGATGGAGGCAGGTCCCGCCGATCTTGTCCTCGTCGACGAGGGCGACCTTCAGGCCCAGCTGGGCGGCACGGAACGCCGCCGCGTAGCCACCGGTGCCCGCACCGAGCACGACGAGATCGAAGTCATTGGACGAGCCGACGGCCATGGGTCAGAGTGCCTCAGTGGACCACGGGGCCGAGCCGGCCGG
>JAUSJS010000192.1 GCA_030647575.1 Candidatus Limnocylindrales bacterium
CGTGCGCCTCGGCCTCCAGGCCAATCGCGCGGATGTATCCCTGGATCTGATCGCGATTCATTCTGGCAAGGTGCTCCGGCCGTGGCCATCGCATCCGAGCAAGGAGCCGGCGAACAGGACGAATCCGGAGGCCAAACGAGAGGATGTGTGTCAAGACGATCAGGCTCCCCATCTGGTCGCTGGGGGTTTCGGTGTACCCGGCGACGCGCCTCGGAGGGTCGGGCGTGAACTGACTTCGACGGCCTCACCCACACCTAGGTAGCTCAGCCTCGTCAACAGTACGGTCGGCGTCAATGGATTTGTGACACGGGCTGTGCCACCTGTCCCGACAATCTTGCCGACCGCCCCTTCACTGCAACGTATCTGTCGTGCCCTCGCGGGGTGACCGTTGCCGCCCGTCGACTCGCCACGCCGTCGTCCGTCAACGCCGCGATCAGGCAGATCGCGGATGTCCGGACCGCCGGTCCCCGGCATCATCCAATCGTTCAGGCGGGCGGATCTCTTGTACGACCGTTACGCGCCGAATCGACCGCGGTGATCCACGGGGATCAGCGGCTTCTGGCCGCGGACCTTGAGCTGCTGGATGGCCCAGGTGTTGCCGTCGGGGTCGCTGAAGAAGGTACCCCCGTCGTCGGGCGAGAAGACCATGATCTCGCTTGCCTCGACGCCCCGATCGAGCAGCTCCTGGCGGGCCGCCTCAGCGTCGGCGACGACGAGCTGCAGGCTGCGCATCGAGCCCGGCACCATCTGGTTCTGCGAGGGCAGGTCGCCGAATACGATCGAGCAGCCGGAGCCCCGCGGCGTCAGCTGGACGACGTGCATCTGCTCGGTCTTGGTGTCGTGGTCGAGGGTGAAGCCGACCTGGTCGCGATAGAAGGCGATCGAGCGATCGATGTCGCTGACCGGCAGGATCACCACTTCAAGGGTCCAGTCCATGGTTGTCCTCCGAGGCTTCATGCGCGGTTCATCCAGGCGGGCTGACCGTCTCGTAGCGGAGGTAGACCACGCCGGAGTCGAAGGTCCGCGTCTCGAGGAGCTTCAGCCCGATCCGATCGTCGAGCGCCGGGAAGAACGGCGTGCCGGCGCCGAGGATCACTGGATGAACGAACAGGCGGTGCTCGTCGATCAGCCCGAGCTGCATCAACGTAGAGGCAGTGGTGGGCCCGCCGATATCCATGTCGTACCCGGGCTGCGCCTTGAGCCGGGCGACCTCCTCCGCGACATTATCGCGGACCAGCCGGCTGTTCCACGCGACCCGTTCGAGCGTCCTGGAGAACACGATCTTCGGCTTGTCCTTCCAGATGCGGGCGAACTCGAGCATGGCCAGCGTCGCCAACGGATCCTCCTCCGCCGTTGGCCAGTAGTCGGTCATCAACTGGTACATCCGCCGGCCGTACAGGAACGCGCTCATCGCACGCGCCTGGTCGTTGAAGAACGAGTGCAACTCTTCGTCGATCAGCACCCAGTCGAGTGACCGGTTCAGCGTCTCGACGAAGCCGTCGAGCGAGACGGACATCGAGTAGACGAGGCTGCCCATCAGGCGCTCATTCCCGGTCGAGCTCGCAGGCCAGGCGCTCCTCGCGCGACATCGTGGCCAGCCGGGCGGCGTCGCGGGTATATTCGACGAGCGCCGACTCCGGGATAGGATCGCCCGGCTCGTACGTGACGAAGCGCACCGTTCGGAGGTGCAGGTGGGCGCCGCGGAGCAGTCCGTCGGGATCGGCCATCCAGAGGCCGTACTGGAAGCCCAGGTGGACGTGCTCGATCTCCGGCGAGACGAAGGCGAAGTACCTCGAACGCCGCCCGACCGGAACCTCGTAGCCGATCAGGCGCCAGCCGGGTCGCACCCGTTCGATCGCGTCCGGGACGGCCCGCCGGACGACGGCACGGAGCCGCTCGGCGGCCCGGCGGATGCCAGGCGGATAGCCCTCGAGGAACAGTCCGGGCGGGATCGATTCCACGACCAGATGATGATCGAACCGGGGAACAGGCGGAACCACGGCCGTCGGGTCGCCGTCCGTGGGCCATGAGACGACCAGCACGGCACATTCTGACGATCCTCACCGCCGTCATCGTCGTCGCCTGCTCGTCCGCCGCGCCCAGCCCGTCGCCGGCATCCCTCGATGGCCACACCTACCTCTCGACCGATCTCCAGGGCGCGGTCCTGGTGCCCGAGACCCGCATCAGATTGGCCTTCTCGGACGGCAGCCTGAACGCGAACGGCGGCTGCAACATCATGGGCGGCGCCTATTCGATCGACGGCGACCGACTCACCACCACCCAGATGTCCATGACCGAGATGGGCTGCGACGAGCCGCGCATGCAGCAGGACGAGTGGTTGGCACGCCTCCTGGGCGGCGTCACCTTCACCCTTGACGGCGACACGCTCACCCTGACCGACGGCACCATCCGCATGACACTCGTGGACAAGGAGGTCGCGACCCCCGACCAGCCGCTCGAGGGCACGCGCTGGGTCCTGGACGGGATCGTGTCCGGTGACGCGGTCTCCAGCGTCCCGGTCGGCGTCACCGCCTCGATCCGGGTCGCCGCCGGCCGTGTCGAGGTGGAGGCCGGCTGCAACACCGGCGGGGGCACGGTCGCGGACACCCCCGACACGCTGACGTTCGGCCCGATCGCCCTGACCAAGATGGCCTGCGAGCCAGGTTCCATGGCGGTGGAAACCGCAGTTGTCGGGGTCCTGTCCGGCGCCGTGGGCTACACCATCGACGCGGATGTGCTCACCCTCGACGCAGGCGGCGCTGGCCTGGTCTTCCGCGCGGCGCCCTAGCTGTGATTCCCACGGACGTTGTTGACAAGGGCCGTCATCGGCACCTGTCCGTCCAGGGCGGTGTGATGCCGGCCGTGGTTGTAGAACGCGACCCAGCGCGGCAGGGCGGCGAGCCGCTCGGCGTTCGAGCGATAGAGCCTGCCGTAGGCCCACTCGGCGAGGAGGGTCTTGATGAAGCGTTCGGCCTTGCCGTTGGTCTGGGGTCGATACGGCCGGGTCCGCTTGTGGCGGGCGCCGATCGTCTCGATCGCCTCGGCGTAGACCCGCGAGTCGGTGTAGGCCTTGCCGTTGTCGGTCAGGACCCGCTCGATCCGGACGCCGCGCTCGGCGAAGAACACGGCGGCGTCGAGCAGCGCCCGGGCGGCGCTGGTTCCCGATTCGTCGGGGACGTGGGCGACGTAGGCGACCCGGCTCATGTCGTCGACCACGACCTCGAGATGGTCGTAGCCGTTGGCACCACCGGCCCGGTTGCGGACGCCGATCGAGCGACCGAGAAAGCGGTGACCGCCACCCGGCGGGATCCGGCCGAGCTTCTTGTGGTCCTGATGGACGAGCGCCCCCGGATGGTCGTGGACGTA
>JAUSJS010000198.1 GCA_030647575.1 Candidatus Limnocylindrales bacterium
GGCGCGCCCGACGCGGATCGGAGACCGCCGAGTTCCGCCGACTCCGGGCCGGCGGCGCCGACACCCCCGGCCTCGAGGCCGCGACCGGCGTCCGGGCCACCGGGCTCGGCCGGCTCCGGTCCGCCCGAGTTCTCGCGACGCGTGCCGTCCTGGCCGTCGATCCCGAGCTCCCCGAGTCGATCCGCGGGCTGGCCACCGGGGACGGTCGCGACGGCCAGCCGACGAAGCTGGCCGGCGCGGTCCAGGCCGACGAGCACCTCGCCCAGGATCCGCTCGTAGCGCGCCGGCTCGCCCCGTGCGCGCAGGGTCTCGACCGTCGTCTCGGTCACGGTCCGCGCGGCATCGGCCGCCGAGAATGGACGCTGGTCGAAGCGCTCCGGCGGCGCGAACAGGCCGCGCCCCGGAATCACGTCGGGATCGCCGGCTCCACCCGCCGATGGCTCCAGCCCGACATTCGCGCGGGTCCGCGGCCCGGGCGGCAACACCGCGCCGGGCGGCAGCAGCTCGACGATCCCTGCCGCGTCGTCGTCGGGATCGGCGAGCCGCGCGCTCAAGACGCGGTATCCCGCCGTCGCTCCCCCGATGACGGCGGCGACCACAGCCTCGGCGCCGCCGTCGACCAGCTGGACGACCCGCCCGTCGCGCGCCATGGCGGGCTCGACCGCCTCCAGGGCGCGCCCGATCGACGCGGCCTGCCAGCTCCAGGGCGGGCGCAGCGATGCGCTCGCCAGGGCATCGACCGGCAGGAGCGCGGCGGCTTCGCGCCCCAGCACCCAGGACGTGCCGTGATAGATCGCGGCCAGCCGTTCCAGGTTGGGGCGCATCGGCGGTTGGCCGAGCACGAGGCGAATCCGCGGGGCCGCGGCGGCCCGCCCGTAGCCGATGGGATCGTCGCGCAGGCCCAGCAGCCCGGACGGGCCACTCAGCCCAAGGACGGCGGTCGCGGTCCCCTCACCCAGGCTCCGGAGGTCCTCGCCAAGCCGCGCGTGGACCGGTCCGAGCGCTCCCCCATCCAGGCGCTGGATGAAGCCGCGGACGCTGCGGAACGCATCCTCGTAGGCGAGCCAGGGATTGCGTTCGCGCCATTGGGCCGCGGTCGATGGGCGGACGTGGCCGCCGGCGATGCGCAGCGCCGCCGCGCGCCCGGGCTGGGTCGCCAGCCGGCTCGAGGGCAGGATGGCGTGGAGCAGGGCGAGACGGAGCGCGGCGAGGACCGGCGCGGCCCGCAGGTCGCTCTCGATCCGCTCCAGGATCGCCCCGAGGCCGACCAGCTGGCGGGGCGTGTGCAGGGCGAGCAGCTCGTCGGGGAGCTCAGGCGCACCGGCGACGTCGGGAAACCGGGCGCGCAGCATCCCGCGCATGCCCGCGGCACCCGGGTCCGTCATGGCCCGGGCCAGGTCGTCCGGCTCGAGTGGCGCCTGGCGGTGCTCCGAGCCGCCGCGCTGGTCACGGCAGACCGTGCAGCGATAGTGGCGGGCGATCGGTCGAGCGCCGCCCGGGCTTCCGTCCTCGTCCTCGGCAGTCCACAGGATCTCGTCCGCCACGAGGGTCCGGGCACACGTCGCACAGCGGGTCGCAAACAGGTCGCCGACGGAGACCTTGAGGCTCGTGTCCCCGCGCGGCGAGGCGGCCATCCCCTGGAAGGCCGCGTCCAGATGGCGCACGTCCGGGGGCCGCAGGACGACCTCGGCCAGCATCCGCGTCAGTGGGCTCGACTCGAGCGAAACCCCTCGACGCTGGAGGTCGACGGCAGCTCGCGCCACCCAGCCGCCACGCCCGAACAGGTCGGCGACGACGTCGCCAGGGCCGCTGTGCAGCTCGATCCGAGCGGCCACCAGCGCCGGCGACGGCGCCGGGGCAATTCGGTCGAAGATCGGGAGCGAGTGCCCCGGATCGGTGCTGGCGAAGGATGCTCGACCGGTCATCGAGGGCATGCTAGCCGAGCGGCCCGCGTGCCGGCCGATCGCAGGTCCGTCGTACCTCGGATCCCGCTGCGGATGGAGTCCCGCTTACGGCTCGTCGAGCTCGTCGGGCTCGTCCTCGAACGCCTCGTCGGTCGTGGAGTCCGGGGGCAGGACGCGGTCCAGATCCTCGATCCCCTCGTCCTCCTCGTCGTCCTCGAGGTCCTCTTCGAGATCCATCTCCTCGCGCACGAGGGTGCCCTTGGTGTACGGGCGAAGGTCGGTGGACTTGGCCGCCGTCGGGAAGCTGACCTTCCCGTAGTTGGTCGGGTCCTGGAAGATCTCGCGCAGGATGATCCGCACGTCCTTGTCGCCGAGGGAGGTCACGCCGGCGGCGTACTTGTTGCCGTCGGCGATCAGCTTGAGCAGGCGGGCGGCCACCCGCGGCTCGACCACCCCGATCCGGACGCCGTTGCTGTGGGCGATCAGCCGGTTGCCTTCCGACGTGAGCTCGACCGCATCACCCGGGTTGACTTGGGCCAGCTGGCGCGGGTCGGCGAGGTCGGTCAGGAAGGCGAACCCGGTCTTGCCCGTTTCCTCGACAAAGATGCTGACGGGCGCCTTGCTGCCCGCCTGGGCGGGCACGGTCCTCTCGCCAGCGGCCACGATCAGGACCTTGAGCCGATCGATGTTGCGCTCCGCGATCCGGTTCGTCGGATCGAGCGCAAGCGCGGTCTGGTAGTGCTCGCGGGCGGCGCGCAGCTCGCCGAGCTCCCAGAGCGCCTTGGCCAGCCGGTTCTCCGACTCGGCGTCGGGGCCGAGCTCGAGGAGCTTCCGGTTGGTCTCGGCGGCCTCGGCCCACTCGGCGGCCGACGCCTGGCCGATCGCCTGGTCCGCGAGCTGCCGCTTCTGGCGGGTCAGGTTGACAGGGCTCTGCGCGGTGGTCTCGGTGTCGGGGAAGGTCACGAGGCGGTCGTCCTTTCGGGGCGCGGCGAGATTCGGAGCGGTCCTGGGGGCGCGCGGCCACGCGGGCCGTGGCGGGTACCGCTTTGTAGCACCGTCCGGCCGGCGCGTCAAACGAGCGCGTCGCGGGTGTTGAGCGCGTCGCGGGACGCCCGACGCCGGCTCGATCTACGGCCGCAGCAACAGGTTCCAGGCGGTCACCACGACGCCCAGGGCGGCGAGCAGCCCGGTCTGCCAGATCCAGCGCAGCTCCCGCCGGCGTGCCGGGTGGGTGCCGGTCAGGGCATCCCACAGGTAGAAGGCGAGGGTCAGGAGCGCCGGGCCCATCAGTCGCGGGATCTCCATGGCGCGCAACGCAGCCGCTCCAATGGCGATCGCGGTGAGGTAGGTCGCCGCCGACCAGAGCGCGTCGACCAGGTTCCCGACGCGCAGCGCGACAGCGCGGTAGCCGAGCAGCCCCGCGATGATGCCGTCGCCGGCCGCGAGGACGAGGAGGTTGGTCTCGGGCAGTGGGCCAGCCCCGCCCGTCGGTTGGGCGAGACCGCCTGGGACCATCGCCGCGACGCCGGTGAAGCCGACGAAGGCGACCAGCAGGACGGTCACCAGGACCGCGGTCCGATCGTCGGCGCTGAGGCCGGTCGGGGCGTGGTGGATGCGCGCCTCGAGCGCGAGTGTCCGGTGGACCAGCAGCCAGGTGACCGCGAGGGCGGGGGCCAGCCACAACCCGAACGGCACGAGCCGGATGGCACCGAGGCAGGCCACGGCGGCGACGGCAGGCAGGATCAGCGCTTCGATCGCGACCCCGGCGGCGGCTTCGGCCGGCGATGCTTCGTCGGCGAGGACCTGGAGGGCCCCGAGGAGCATGGCGCCCAGCAGCAGGACGGCAACGAGCCAGACCAGCGGCGGCTCGACCAGGCGTGACAGCCCGACTAGCGCAACGGCAACGACCGCGAGATCGCGGTGTGCCGATTGGTCCTGCTGTGCTGCGAAGCTTCGACGGTCCATCAGAGCCGCGCGGGCTTGCCGCGCGCCCAGGCCAGGAGGTCCTCCCGCGAGCGCGTGTTCACGACGGATTCGGGTCCGACCCACGCTCGCCTGGCCTGGCTGATTCCCCAATCCAGGTAGTCCAGCTCGTGGATGTCGTGCGCGTCCGAGTCGATCGCGAGGAGGCAGCCCAACCCGACCGCCCGTCGGGCGCGCTCCACGGCGAGGTCCAGGCGCGGCGGCGAACCGTTCATCTCGAGGGCGGTCCCGGTCTGTGCCGCCTCCGTATAGACCCGGTCCCAATCCAGATCGAGATCGGGGCGCTGGCCGATCTTGCGCCCGGACGGGTGCGCGATGACGTCGACGTGCGGACTGCGGATGGCGGCCAGCGTACGCTGTGTCAGCTGGGCCCTTGGCTGGCGCCGCCCGACATGGACCGACGCCACCACCACGTCGAAGCGCGCGAGCAAGTCGTCCTCGTAGTCGAGCATGCCGTCGGCGCGAACCTCGAGCTCGCAGCCGTGGAGCAGTCGGAAGCCACCCGGCGGGGTCTCCGGCGGGGCCGTGCCGGCGGCCTCCTCGGCCTCGAACCGCGCGTTCAGCGCGGCGATCGCCCGCGCCTGCTCGGCGACGCGCGCCGGATTCAGGCCCCGCGCGATCGCGAGCGACTGGGAGTGGTCGGTCAGGACCTGGTAGGCGTAGCCATGCCGTCGGGCGGCCTCGATCATGACCTCCAGCGGCTGGTGGCCGTCAGACCAATCGGAGTGGCTGTGCAGGTCGCCGCGGAGATCGCCGAGCTCGATCAAGCGCGGGAGCGTGCCGGCGAGGGCCGCCTCGATCTCGCCGGTGTCCTCGCGCAGCTCCGGCTCGACGAACGGGAGGCCGAGGAAGGCGTACGCCTCCGCCTCGGTCGCGAAGGTGCGCAGCTCGGCGGCATCACCGGTCAGCGGCTCGCCGTCATCGCCCAGGCGCAGGAAACCCTTCTCGGACAGGCTCCAGCCCCGGTCCCGGGCCATCGCCCGCAGCCGGACGTTGTGCTCCTTGGACCCCGTGAAATGGATCCGGTAGGTACCTGCGGCCTCCGGCGGCATGGCCATCAGGTCCACCTGCGGCCCGCGGATCAGCCGGACGGCCGACTTCTGGGCTCCCCGGTTGATCACCCGATCGACCATGCCGAGCGAGGTGAACGCGGCCATCAATGGCCCCGGCTCGTTCGTCTCCCCCAGCAGGTCCAGGTCCCCGATCGATTCGCGCCGGCGCCGGAAGGATCCGGCCGACTCGATGGAGCGGACGCCAGGCACCTTCGCCAAGGCGGTCATGACCGCCGTCAGGAGCTCCTCGGCCTGATCCAGCTGCATCCGGGTGGGCGGCCGATCGGCCAGGCGGGCGAGTCCCTCGAGAACGAGGGCCTCGGTCCGCTCGGACATGCCTCGGACGGTGCGCAGCCGGCCGGTCTTGGCCGCCTCGCTGAGTCCATCCAGGGATTCGATGCCAAGCTCCTGGTGAAGTTGGCGGACGGTCTTGGGGCCCAACCCCGGGATCTGCAGCAGCTCGACCAGGCTGGCCGGAATTTCCGTCCGGAGACGGTCGAGCAGGCGCAGGCGCCCGGTCGTCGCCAGCTCAGTGAGCTTGTCGCTGATCGCTTTCCCAACGCCGGGGATCCGCGGCACCGTCCCGGAGCGGTATGCCGAGACCAGGTCGACCGGACTCCGCCCGATCGCGTCGGCGGCCCGGTGGTAGGCAACGGTCTTGAACACGAGCTCGCCCTGGAGCTCCAGGATGTCGCCGATCTCATGGAAGATGCGGGCGAGGTCGCCGTTGGTCAGCTCGGCCGGTTGATCAGTCACTCGGCGGATGGTAGTACCTACGCGGCGACGACCCGGTCCCGACCCCCCCGCTTGGCGCGATAGAGGGCCTGGTCGGCCAGCCCGATCAGCTCGTCGATCGGCTGATCGGCGTGGTCCGAGACCGCAACCCCGACCGATACGCTCACGCCAGGCACGCCCAACCGCTGGAGATCCAGCTGCGCGACCGCCACCCGGACGCGCTCGCCGACCTCGAAGGCGACATCCATACCCGGATTTCGCAGCAGGACCACGAACTCCTCGCCTCCGAAGCGCGCCGGAACGTCGTCCTCGCGGACGGCCGCGACGATCGCCCCGGCGACGGCCCGCAGGACCTCATCCCCAGTCGCGTGGCCGTAGGTGTCGTTGAGGACCTTGAACTTGTCGATGTCGATCATCAGGACACCGACCGCATCGTCCGCTCGGCGGCGCCGAGCCAGCAGACCGCAGAACTCGTCGAAGTAGCGGCGGTTGGGCAGACCGGTCAGGGCGTCGGTCGAGGCCTGTGCTTCGGCCGCGCGATGCGAATAGGCACGGGCGAGGGCGGCCGAGGCCTCGTCGGCGGCACCGACCAGCAGCCGCTGGGTGGTGGCGGACCAGGAATCGCCGGTCCGATGCGACAGGACGATCGCGCCGACCACCCCGTCGTCCGAGGTGAGCGGCGCGGCCAACGTCCGCCGCAGGCCGTAGACCTGGCGGACCCGGGCGGCAATTCGATCGGCAACCAGCTGTCCTTCGTGAGCCCGAACGGCTGGAGCGGTCGCTCTCACGGGTGGCCCGGAGGCGACCCCCGGGGCCCCGCCTCCGAGGCGGCCGGCGAGGTCCGCGCGAGCCCGGCCACCCCGGCCGATCAATGCTTCGACCCGAGCGCGGGCAGGATCCGCACCGACCGCGACCGGCTCGTCCCCCTCGGCCATCACGGCCAGGCTGAGCGGCTCGCGCTCGACGACCTGCGTCTCGAAGACCGGGTCCTCCAGGTCGGCGATCGGCAGCAGCGTGCTCGAGTCCGGGACGCCCGGGCGGGCGCTGATCAATGTGGCGTCGAGCACGCGCGCGTCGGGCCGACGGCGTACGACGACGATGTGGTCGGCCTCGGTCGCTCGTGCCAGCTCGTCGACGATCGCGCTCAGGATCGCGTCGGGCGAGATCGAGCGCGACAGGCCGGACAGGATGCGGGCGAAGGATTCCGCCTCGGCCCGCCGGCCGGTCTCGAGCGCCGAGACGGCCTGGCGGTTGACGATGCCGGCGGCGCCGGCAACGACCAGCAGGGCGATGACGATCCAGTCGAGCAGCGAGGCTCCCTCGGCACCGAGGCGCAGGAACACGATCGTGCCGAGGGCAAGGAAGGAACCGGCGAAGACCCACCACGACCGTCGGATCCGTCGGTCGGGTGCCTCTGAGGGTGCGGCCGGCGGCGGACTGAGGGCTTCATTCACTTCGGGATAACAGGATGGCGGTTCGGGTCCGGTCCGTCCATTGGTACATTCGGACCATTTCGGCGTCAGGCGGCGCCGCCCTCCGCGCCGGCGGCGTCGTGTCCGCCATCCCGTTTGACCTGGTAGAGGGCCCGGTCGGCCGCGGCGATCAGGTCGGTCGCCGTCCGCCCATCCGCCGGGTAGGTCGCGACGCCGATCGAGGCCCCGATCGGCACCGGACCCCGCTGCTCACCCTGGAAGGCGTGCTCGCGGAACGCGCCGAGGATCCGTTCGGCGGCCGTCCGAGCTTCGGCCTCATTGGTCTCGGGCAGGATGATCGCGAACTCGTCACCGCCGTAGCGGGCCGGGATGTCCGAGCCGCGCAACGTCGAACGGATCAGCTCGGCGGTCCAGGTCAGGACTCGGTCGCCGAAGAGGTGTCCGAATGTGTCGTTGACCAGCTTGAAGTCGTCGAGGTCGAGCATGAGGACACTGAGCGGGCGCCGGGCGCGCTGCGTGCGGACGACCTCCTCGCCCAGGCGCTCATGCAGGAAGCGGTGATTGTAGAAACCGGTCAAGGGGTCACGGTCGGCCAGCTTCCGCGCATCTTCGTAGAGCCGGGCATTCTCGAGGGCCATCGCCGCCTCGTTGGCCATCGTTCGAGCCAGCTCCAGCAGCTCGGCGCTCCAGGTGATGGCAGACGCCGAGAACAGCTCGACCAGGCCGATCGACTGGCCTTTGGCGACGAGCGGCAGCATCGCCAGCATGCGCTGCCTGTCGGTGCGCAGGAGGGCCACTTCGGCCGGGTCCGCGTCCGGATCCTCCGCGTCGATGAGGACCGCTTCCTGATGCTCCAGGACCCGCAGCGTCTGCGGGTAGCGGGAGACGTCGAAGAAGGGCTCGAGCTCGCCAAAGGAGCTCGGTGGGTAATAGCCGAGCGACTCGATCAGACCACCGGGCCGATCCCAGTAGCTGATCGCGCACTCATCGACGCCCATGGCGCGCGCCATGTGGCTCGCGATCAGGTCGGCGACCTGGCGCGGGTCGAGGCTGGCCGACAGGTCGGCGCTCATGTCCAGCAGCCGGCGCAGCTCCTGAGCGAGGTCCTGGGTCCGGCTGAGCAGGCGAGCCGATTCGACGGCCGTGGCCGCCTGGTCGGCGAGGATCGTCAGCAGTCGCAGATCCTCGGGACCGAAGCCGTTGAGACCGAGCTTGGAGAGGGTGATCACCCCGATCGTCGCACCGTCGTAGCGCAGCGGCACGACGAGCATCGACTCGTCGACGTCGTCGGTGCCCGGGATCGTCCGGCCACGCGGATCGCCCTTCGCGTCGTTGATAAGGAGCGGCTCACCATGCTGGGCGACCCACCCGGTGAAGCCTTCACCCACGCGCGTATGGAGGAGCGCCATGTCGACGCGCTCGTAGGCCCCAATGGTGCCCTCGAAGGCGATCGGCACGACGTGGTCGGGTGGTTCGAGGAGGTAGACCCTGGCGTTGTGGTAATCGACCATCCGTCGGGTCTCTTCGACCACCGTCCGACCGACCTCGGCCACCGTGCCCGCTCGGCTCATTCGGGCCGAGGCTGCCTGGAGCGTCTCGAGCTGGGCCGCGCGCGTCTCCGTCTGCTCGAACAACTCGGCGTTGGTGATGGCGATGGCGGCGTGGGTCGCGAGCGTGCTGACGAACGCGACATCGCCGCTCGTCCATGCCCGCGGCTCGCGGGTGACCGTGGTCAGCGCGCCGATCACCCGGTCCCGATGGATGAGCGGGGCGATCAGGCTGCTGACGAACTCGTACACGCCGTCATAACGCTCGAAGCCCTGGTCCCGGACGCCGCGAATGTCCGGCCAGGAGATGACCCGGCCGGTGCGCAGGACCTCGCCGACCCATCCTTCGTCCTTCCCGAAGTCCGGCAATCGGCCCGCCACCTCGTCGGACATGCCGGCCCAGGCCGCGACCTCGAGGCGGTCGTCGCGCAGGATCCGGATCGTCGTCGCGTCGGAATGCAGGGCCCGATTCGTCTCGTCGACGATGGTTCGGAAGAGTTCCTGGCGGTCGTGGGATGCGGCCAGCCGGCCGGCGATTCCGAGTACCGCGTCCAGGCGTCCGGCCGTGTCCACCTCGTGATCCGGGCCTCGAGAAACGGGCCCAACAAGCCGCTCCGATGCCTCGGGCCTGCCCGGCGCCTCCGGCCTGCCCGATGCCTCCGGCCTGCCCGCCGCCTCCCGCCGGCCGGCGCCATCGGAGCGGCTGGCGACCACGACTAGACGCGCCTTCGACCGCGGCACCGTGCCGGCCGCCCCGGATCGGGACACGTCTTTGCTGGCTTCCTGATCGACACGCACGAAGCGATGGTGGCATCGAGGCCCCTCCGCGAGGTGCAGCCATCGGTACTGGGTGCGGATAGGAAGAAGGTCCTGTTCGACGCGCCGCAGCCATCGCAGGCTCCGCTTCGGTCCCGGGAAGCGTCACGTTCCTCCCAGCAGGACAAACCGGAGCGAACAGCCGCAAAAGACCTCGGCCCACACTCGATTCGCACGAATCGGCCCCGAACCGGATCGCCGACGACGGCAACGTGCCCGTGACAGCACCCCTAGCACGCCAAAACGCGACCGGCGGACCCACAGGTCACCCGTACGAGCCTCCCACGCGCAGATGAGTGGCAGTTGAGCGCAGTTTGTTCTCCTGTGCGGGACGACCGCCGATCGACGGCCGGGAAGCGCCGATGTACGGGAGCGACCATGGTCCCAGTCACGACCACCATCAGCCGCGCCGCGATCCACGGCGGCGACCGGCAACTCCGGCGCACCTGCGTGCGCTTCGGCGAGGAGTTCCGAGAGATCCGCCTTCGAGCCAGCGTCAGCCAGGCGGCCGTCGGTCGCGCCATCGGCGTCGTGCGATCGGTCATTTGTCGCATCGAACGAGGCGATCCCGACGTCTCGCCGAGGATCCGGGCGCGCGCCGCCGCGGCGCTTGGCGCGGACCTGGGCATTTCCATCTACCCAGGGGCCGCACCGCTGATCCACGATGCGGCACACGCCAGCATCGTCGAGGCTTTGCTCGGCCTCAGTCACCCACGCTGGCGAGCGACGATCGAGTCGCCTGTCCCCGGCCCCGGCCGCCGGTCGAGCGACATCAGACTCGATCACGGGCCGGACACCGTCCTGATCGAGGTGGAGTCCCGCGTCCGCGCCTTCGAGGCAATCATCCGCGAGGGCGCGGAGAAGCGTGCCGCGGTGGCCGCGACAATCAGCTCGGACCGCCGTATCCACGTCGTGCTCGTCCTGCCGCCGACGCGTCACCACAAGGCGTTGGTGGCGGCCCACCCGCGAATCGTCGCGACGGCCTTCCCGGCAAGCCACGACGCACTCAGGCTTGCACTCGCGGACCCGAAGATCGAATGGCCCGGTGACGGGATCCTCTGGCTCGCGTCGAGGCGGAGCCGACCCGGGCCGGGCTAGTGGGAATGCACCTCGGTCTTCGGAGGCGTCCACTCCCTTGCCCCGGACTCGCCGCCGTAGGCGAGCGGAAAACCGCGAGCGCCCCAGGTCGGAACGCCGCCAGGGACCCACGAGACGCGCTCGAAACCCGCCGCGCGGAGCAGCGACGCCGCTACGCTCGAGCGGTAGCCGCTCGCGCAGATCGTGGCGATCGGACGGTCGCGCGGCAGCTGGTCCAGGCGGTCCGGCAGGTCGCCCGCGCCAATGGCCAGGGCGCCAGGCAGATGGCCCGCCTCGAACTCGGATGGCTGGCGGACGTCGATGACGAGCGGTGCGTCGGGCCCGCCGCGGTTCAGCCGCGCGGCCAGGTCGCCGACCTCCAGGGCGCCGCCGACCTCGGTCGCAAAGCCCGCTTCGGCCCAGGCCAGGTAACCGCCGCGGAGATACCCGACGATTCCCTCGAAGCCGATCCGAAGCGCCTGGCGCACCGCGTCGTCCCAATCGGCCTGGCTGCCAAGGAGCAGGACGATCGGTCGGTCGGGATCCGTCACGACCCAGCCGAGCCACGTCCCGAAGGACGTCCCGGCCGGGATTGACAGCGAGCCTGGCACGCGACCAACCGCATGCTCCGCGGCCGTTCGAAGATCGACCAGAAGCGCCCCGGCATCGAGCGCATCGCGCGCCTGCGCGACCTCGAGCGGCCTCGGCAACGGCACGACCCCGCCGAGCAGGCGCGGCCCTGCCTGATTGAGCGGGCGCATTCGGGCGAAGTAACGCGGGAACTCGGGCTGCCCGGCCAGCAACGCCCGAGCGAACGCCTCGACCTCCATCGGCTGGAGCAGCGGGTTGTGTCGCCGCTCGAAGCCGATCGTCGACCATGGTGTCGACGAGATCCCGGTTGAGCACAGCGAACCGGCGCCGTGGGTGGGATAGACCGCAACCGAGTCCTCGTGGCGGAGGATCACCTCGTGGAGCGACCGGTGCATCGCGCCGGCGTACGGGATCGCGTTGTCCGCGCCCAGGAGGTCGGTGCGGCCCACGGCACCAACCAGCAGCGAACCGCCCGTCAGCAGCAGCAACGGCTCGTCGGCCCTCGACCCATCTGCCACGGCATAGCTGACGTGCTCGGGTGTGTGGCCCGGCGTGTCGAGGGCGCGGAAGCGGAGCGAGCCGACGTCGAACCCCTCGCCGTCGCGCAGCGGCCGATGCCCGTACCGAACGTCGGCGCCGGCGCCGATGACGTGGGTGGCACCGGTCAGCGCCGCCAGTTCGCGGCCACCTGAGACGTAATCGTTGTGCAGGTGCGTCTCGACGACGTGACCGATCTGGAGGCCGCCCGAGCGGGCCGCCTCGAGGTAGATGTCGACGTCGCGTCGCGGATCGATGACCGCGGCCACACCGGCCGCCTCGTCCGCGATCAGCGCGCTCAGGTGGCCAAGGCCTTCGATCGCGAACTGCTGAACGCGCATAAGCCTAGGCTACACCTCGCGACGGTGCGCCCAAGGTCGGATCACATGGACTGACGGAGAGAAAAGGGACGGAGCACGAGCCCCGTCCCCTGCCACTGGTGTCGCGGTGATGACCCCGCGCTAACGCGCCGTCACCTTGGACAGCGGCGAGTACGCCGTCAGGTTGTAGATCGTGGCGTTGCCACGCGCCCGAACGTACCACTCGCCGCGGCTCCATCGCCACGAGAAGGTCGCGACTCCAGCGC
>JAUSJS010000201.1 GCA_030647575.1 Candidatus Limnocylindrales bacterium
CAGTGGTTCAGGAGGCGCGGCGCGACAACCCGAGACCGGGCTTGTCGGACAGCCGCCAGCGATATTCGGCGTCGAGCTCGAGACCCGCGAAGGGGTCGTCGGCGAGCAGAAGGCAGCCATCCAGATCAACCCATTCGGCCAACGATGCGACAACCGCCGAGCCGGCGATGCCGACCGAGGTCTCTTCCATGCAGCCGAGGAAGGTCCGGAACCCGAGCTCGCGTGCCCGCTCCAGCATCCGCCGGGCCGGCCCGACCCCGCCGCACTTCGCGAGCTTGACGTTGACCCCGGCGACGACCCCGACTAGCCCCTCGAGGTCCTCCTGGAACACGCAACTCTCGTCGGCTACGATCGGCAGAGCGGACCGTTCCTGGAGCCAGCGAAGCTGGTCGAGTCGGCGGGCCGGGAACGGCTGCTCGATCAGCTCGACGCCGAGGCGTTCGAGGTCGGGCAAGATCGCGAGTGCGTCCTCGGGCGTCCAGCCAGTATTGGCATCGACCCGGATCGGCCCGTCGTAGACGTCGCGGACCGCCTCGAGCGTGGCGAGGTCGCCCGGACCCCCGACCTTGATCTTCAGCGCCGGAAAGCCCGCGGCGCGGCGCGCACGCTCGGCGACGACATCGGGAGCGTCGATCCCGATCGTGAAGTCGGTTGGTGGCAGGTCGGCGGAGAGACCGAGCAACTCGTGAACCGGCACCCCGACGACCTTGCCAACGAGGTCGTGGAGCGCGATGTCGAGCGCGCACCTGGCCGCCCCGTGGCCACGAATGGCCTGGTCCATCGCATCCACCATGGCATCAAGGCCGTCGGCGGTCGGCTCGATCGCGCCGATCGCTTCGATCAACAGCGGAAAGACCGCGGCCATCGTGTCAGGCGTCTCGCCGTAGAACCGATCCGGATAGCCTTCGCCCACCCCGACCAGGTCCGGGAAGCGCTCGTCACGCACCTCTACGATGACCGTCGTGACCTCGTGACCCGCGCCGTGGTCCGATCGGGCGATCCGGAACGGGTCGCGCAACCCCAGGTGGAGGATCTCCTGGGTCAGCCGCAGCGTCACGTCCCGGTCACCCACGGCAGCGCGTCGACACCCTCGCGAATCGCCGACCAGAGCCGATTCGCACCGAAGCGGACGGGATCGTCGGTCGGGAGGCCGGTTTCCGCGCCGATCGCCTCGATGACTCGGCGCGCCTCGTCGTCGTTCGGATAGAGCGAGGTGTTCAGCGCGACCGCCACGACCGACGACGGCGCGACGAGCCCGGCGATCTGCTCGTGGAGCTCGATGAACGGTGGAAGAGAGGCGATCGGAAAGGACGCTTCCGGCAGGTGGTCGAAATCGTGGCCGGTCAGCCCGGGCTTGTGGACCATGACCATGGCCTGGGGCGTGGCGCCGTGGATCAGGGCCAGCGTGACCGACGAATAGGCCGGATGATCGAGCGACCCTTGGCCCTCGACGATCACCCAATCACCGAGCGCCTCGCCCTGCTCGACGAGCCATTCCACGGTCCCCTGGGCGAAGTCGCTGATCACCCGGTCAACCGCGACGCCCCAGCCCTCGATCATCATCCCGGTCTGCCCGGTCGCCACGAAGCTCGCCAGGTCGCCCGCGGCCAGCGCTGCCCGGCGCAGCTCCAGGGCGACTGACATCTTGCCGATCGCGCAATCCGTGCCCACCGTCAGGATGACCCGCTTACCGGGGCCATGGCGCCGCCCGACGGCCGTTTCCAGCCGGTCCGGCGGCCGCCGATAGTCGACGATGGAGGTGCCGTGCGCGGCGGCCGCGGCGGCGAACTCCGGATCGTCACCGACGAAGGTGTGGAGGCCGGACAGGACGTCGAGGCCGGCCGTGATCGCGTCGCCGATGATCGAGCGCCAGTCCTCCGGGAGCCGGCCTCCCGTCGGAGCGATGCCGATCAGCAGGCCGTCCGGCGGGTTCGGCAGCGCGAGCGCCTCGGACAGGGAGCCGACGATCGGGATGTCACGGCCGGGCAGGTAGGTCGCCACGTTCTGGCCGGCCTTCGTCGAGTCGAGGACCGCAACGACGTCATCCCGCCCGTAACGAATGACGCCATAGGCCGTTTTGGCGCTGTGCGCCCCGAACTGGCCCTCGGCCATGATCAGCAGGCGGCGGCGCTCGAACGGTCGCATCGACGGAGTCTACGGAAACGGCGCGGCATTCGGGACGATCGAAATGACGAAGGGGTATTGACATTGGAGCGACTCCAAAGTCTAGCGTCCGCGTATGGCAGCAACACCCGAGACCGGCTTCCTCGTCATCGCAGACCTCACCGGCTACACGGCCTACCTCTCACGAAGCGAGCTGGAGCACGCCCCCGCGATCGCCGGGGACCTCCTCGAGACGATCGTCGGCCGTCTGGAGCCGCCGTACCGGCTAGCGAAGTTCGAGGGCGATGCCGCCTTCCTGTTCGTCGAGGATGGGCGGTCGGACGCATCGCTGCTCCTCGACGCGATCGAGGCATCCTACGTCGCCTTCCGACGGCGCCTGCGGAGCATTGACCAGGCGACGAGCTGCGACTGCAACTCGTGCCGGCTGGCGCCCCGACTCGACCTCAAGCTCTTCGTCCACCACGGCTCGTACGTTCGGGGCCGGATCGCCGGTCGCGACGAGCTGGCCGGGCCCGACGTCATCCTCGTCCACCGGCTCCTCAAGGGAGCGACGGCGGCTGATGCGCGCGGGAGCGGCTTCGCACTCTTCACCGCCGACGCCGTCGCAGCGCTCGGTCTCGACCCAATCGCGTTGGGTCTCAGCGCGGCCGAGGACGCGATCGAGCATCTCGGCCGGGTCGCTACGTTCACGCTCGATCTCGAAACTCGGTGGCAGGCTGAGAGCGGCCGGCGCCGCCTCGAGGTCGGCGAACGGGACGTCGTCCTCGATGTCGTCACGACGATCGCCGCAACACCATCGGTCGTCTGGGCCCACCTGACATCACCGGCTCTTCGGACGTTGTGGGAGGGGCCACTCGTCATCGAGGAGACCTCCGGCGGCGGAAGGCGCGGGGTCGGGACGATCGCCCAATGCGTGACCGGCCGGCTGGCGACGCTCGAGGAGATCATCGACTGGCAGCCCTACGACCATGTCGGTTGGCGGCTCGCCGTTCCGGAGCTCGGGCCGGTCGCGGCAACCGCCGATCTCGATCCCGTCGAGGGTGGCACGCGGCTTCGACTGCGCTGGGCTCAACAGGGCAGCGCGACAGTCGAGGACGCAGAGATCGACCGGATCCGCGCGGAGCGTCGCGCCGCCGTCGGGCGGCTCGCCCAGGTCATCGCCGGCTCGCTGCCGGTCATCGAGCAGATGGAGGTACGGTCATGATCAGGTTCAAGACTGAGCAGACGATCGCTCGCCCGGCGCAGGAGGTCTGGTCCTACGCAGCGGACATCACGCGCCACCCGGAATGGATGGCCGTCACGGACGCGCGGGTCGTTCAAGGCCAGGGGACACAAGCCGGGGCACGAGGCCGCGAGCGCGTTGGGTTCGGGCCGTGGCAGTGGGACGTCGAATTCGAGGTAGCCGAGGCCGAGCCCGGGCGCCGGATCGTCTGGCGGGGGCTTGGTGGCGCACCGTTCCAGTTGGAGGTCTCCCTGGATCTCGAGCCCGTCGGACCCTCGTCGACCCGCGCCACGTACCGAGCCGCGATCCAGATGCATGGCCTATGGCGATTGCTCACGCCCCTCGTCGCAATGGAAGGAAAGGCTGGTCCGGCGCGCGAGCTCCGGCGGCTCAAGGAGCAGGTAGAGGTGGCGCCCGCGATGGCGCCCGCAACATCTTGAAGGGGTTCAGCATGCTGAAGCGCTTCCCGATCCATGCGACGGCCGCCGCGATCGATCTCGGTCGGGCGCGCCGATGGTATGACGAGAAACTCGGACTCGTCCCCGAGCGCGAGGATCCCGGTGGCGTCTGGTATCACTTCGGCGGCGACACCTGGCTCTACCTCTATGCCACCCCGTCGGCGGGAACGGCCAGGAACACGATCGCCGGATGGACCGTCACCGGCATTGAGGCGGTCATGGCCGGTCTGCGCGAACGGGGCGTGACCTTCGAGGACTACGACTTCGGAGAGGTCAAGACCGTCGACGGGCTCGCCGACTTCGGGAAGGCAAG
>JAUSJS010000208.1 GCA_030647575.1 Candidatus Limnocylindrales bacterium
CGCGCGATCGGCGCGACGCTCGGCTCCGGCGTCGTCATGGTCTTCGACGAGACCGCCGACCTGGTCGGCACGCTGCGCCGGATCGCCCGGTTCTTCCGCGACGAGTCGTGCGGTCAGTGCGTTCCCTGCCGGGTCGGCAGCGTCCGCCAGGAGGAGCTACTGGCGCGGCTGGCGGCCGGCTCGAAGGTCCGTCCGCGTGAAGAGGAGCTCGCCCTGCTTGGTGAGATCGGCCAGGCGATGCGCGATGCCTCGATCTGCGGCTTGGGGCAGACGGCCTCGTCCGCGATCGAGTCCGCGCTGCGGCAGCCGGGGCTGGTGGCGTTGTGACCGATCACGTCGCGCCTCGCCGCGAGCCCGCCCCGCCGCCCCTCTCCGCGATCCTGCTCTCCCCGCCCGCTCGCTCGTCGCGGCCTCCCGCCCCGCCGCCGGTCGAGGCGCGGGCGCCGGTCGCGCTCACCATCGACGGCCTCCCGGTGACGGCACCGGCCGGCTCGACGATCCTCGACGCCTGCCGCGAGCAGGGAATCGACACCCCAACGCTGTGCTACGCGGAGAACCTGACCCCCGTCAACGTCTGCCGGGTCTGCGTCGTCGAGGTCACGGGCTCGCGCGTCCTGGTGCCCGCCTGCTCGCGCAAGGTCGAGGCCGGCATGGAGATCCAGACCGACTCAGATCGCGTCCGGCTGTCGAGGAAGATGGTCCTGGAGTTCCTTGGCTCGTCCGTAGACGTCTCCCTGGCGGGACCGGCCGTGCCTGACGGCTCGATTGCCGCCTACGCCCAGCGCTACGGCGCGGATGCCACCCGGTATGGCCCGCCCGCCCCGCCGGCCCCTGCCGGCGAGCGCGACACCCACCAGCCGGGCCACCACCATGCGCCGCCCGGCGACGCCACCGCGGCCACAGTCGCCCAGCCGACGAAGATCGACAACGAGCTCTACGTCCGGGACTACTCGAAGTGCATCCTCTGCTACAAATGCGTCGAGGCCTGCGGCGAGGATGCCCAGAACACGTTTGCCATTGCCGTCGCCGGGCGAGGCTTCGATGCCCGCATTTCGACCGAGGAGGCCGTGCCGCTTCCCCAGTCGGCGTGCGTCTATTGCGGCAATTGCATCGGCGTCTGCCCGACCGGCGCCCTCATGTTCAAGTCGGAGTACGACATGCGCGCGGCGGGCACCTGGGATGAGGCGGCCCAGACCGTGACCGACACGATCTGCCCGTACTGCGGCGTCGGCTGCGCGGTGAGCCTCCATGCCCAAGACGACCGGATCGTCAAGGTCACCTCGCCGCTCGATTCGTCGGTGACCGACGGGCACCTCTGTATCAAGGGCCGCTTCGGCTTCGAGTTCGTCAACAGTCGCCCCGGTTCGGGATCCGGAACGGCCTGAGGGTCGAGAGCCCAAGGCGCTGGAGCTCATCTCTGCGTCTCTCGCGGCGGCCATCCCAGCGTCCCGGGCCTGGCGAACTGCAATCCGCGATCGAAGCGCGACGTGCCGCAGGCTCCATGCGCGATCGTGCCTGGGAAGCAGCATCCAGGCACCATCGAGGCCTCGCTGGGAAACAATGGCCGCGTTCGACCCCGGGTGCTGTCTGGCAAGCACACCTGGTGGAGACCCGCGTCAGCGACCGACCGGTACGCCCCGCGGCGGCCCATCGATCAGCTCCAACCGATCGCCATCGATCCGGATCCAGATGACGGCATCGCCTGGCCAAGGCCGGCTATCGATCAGCGACTCGACAGCCGCTCGCGAGGGAGCGGGGTAGGCGGCTCGGAGCGTGGCCGCGAACAGGCGCGCCAGCTCTCGATTCGTCGCCGTGGATCGAAGGATCAGCAGCCGCGAAACCGTCCAGGCCGGTCCAAGCCCGACGAGACTCGACGACTCGATCGACGCGGCCTTCTCGGCAGACCAGCGGATCTGCTGCTCGAGCCGGGCTACGGCGGAGTACGCCTCCGCGACGACGAGGAGGCGGTCCGCTGAGCGCTCGAACACCGCATCGATCACGCCACGCGACGGTCGACTGACCGGCACCTCGAGGTGCGGTATCCAGACCGCGGCCAGCCGCCGAAGAACCGTTTCCATCATTCGTGCCTGATGGCGGTCGGTGAGCCTTGGACCCGAGCCCGGGTAGAACCGGACGCTGAGGTCCGCACCGAGCGCGATTGCGAGGGCGATGAGGGTGTCCAGGCTTGGATTGGCAAGGCCGGCCTCGATCCGGCCGACGAAGGATCGATCGAGCCCGGCGACCTCGGCGAGGTGGGCGATCGTGGTGGGCGCGTCCGTTCGAAGACGCCCGATGTCGGTCCCGATCGAGCGACGAAGGGCGCGAACCCGACGCTGCGATTCGCGCTCCGCGGTACGACGTTTCGATGACACCTCGTTAGTGAATCCCGCAGGCCTCACCTGGCGCTTATGTGTCTGTCAGGCTGCAGGAACACACCCAGGGCGTGCCCCGCTCGATACAGTTCGTTCTTGGGATCGTTCACGCTGTCTGCCAGGCCCTGTGCTGGCATCCCGGACCGCGAGGGTGTGCCTCGGGCCGTGAATGCGGCTTGATAGGCACGGCTGGAGGGGCCGTCCCGCGCCTACCCCAGGCCGCTCAGGTCCCGCAGGTCGATTCGCCGGTCGTGGGCGTAGACGTTGAAGCCATCGCCGCGCAGGAAGCCGACGAGGGTGACACCGAGCCGTTCGGCGGTCTCGATCGCGAGGTCCGACGGCGCGGAGACGGCGGCGATGATCGGGATCCCGGCGACGGCTGCCTTCTGGACGATCTCGAAGCTGACCCGTCCGGACACCATCAGGATCCGGTCGCGGAGGGGAAGCGCGCCCGCGAGCACCTGCGAGCCGACCAGATTGTCCAGCGCGTTGTGCCGGCCGACGTCCTCGCGGATGGCGATCAGCTCGCCACTCGGCGTAAATACTCCAGCCGCGTGGAGGCCGCCGGTCTCGTCGAACGCGCGCTGCGCGGCGCGCAGGAGGTCCGGGAGGGCGACGATCACCGCGCGGGATACGACCGGTCCGGGCGCGAGCGGCTCGCAGCGCAAGGCGACCTCGTCGATCGAGGCCTTGCCGCAGATGCCGCACGAGGCCGTCGCGATGAAGTGGCGTTCGGCTACCTTCGAGTCGTCGAAGGGCGTCGAAAGGCGCACGACGATTGTGTCGTCGGGCTGGCTCTTCTCGGTCGGGTCGCCGACGGTCGCGCCCACGACCTCCGTGCCCTCGATCAGGCCTTCCGTGCGCAGGAATCCGACGGCCAGCTCTGCCTCGTGGCCCGGGGTGCGCATCGTCACGGCTACTGCAACCGGCTTCTGGCGCGGCCCCGCGGCCCGAATCTCGAGCGGCGCCTCGCCGACCACCCGGTCGTCACGAACCTCGAGTGACTCGCCGCGAACGGCCACGATCCGGCGGCTGGTGACGTCGCGGATCGGCGGCTGGCGAGTGTCGCTCATGGCCGCATGATAGGCGGGTGCTGATGCGGGACCCGGTGCTGTCGATGGCGGAGCGGGCGTTCCTGGCGGCGGCGCGGCGAGCCGTGCTGGCCACGATCGCCCCGGATGGCCGGTCGCGCCTGGTGCCGATCTGCTTCG
>JAUSJS010000062.1 GCA_030647575.1 Candidatus Limnocylindrales bacterium
GGGGCCGGTGGCGTCCGCCGTGACGTACGGCAGGTTGATCTCCGTCGACAGCGACGACGACAGCTCGATCTTGGCGCGCTCCGCGGCCTCCTTGAGGCGCTGGAGGGCCTGCTGATCCTTGGCCAGGTCGATGCCCTGGTCCTTCTTGAACTCGGCCAACAGCCAGTCGATGACCCGCTGGTCGAAGTCGTCGCCGCCCAGGTGGGTGTCACCGTTGGTCGCCTTGACCTCGAAGACGCCCTCGCCCAGCTCCAGGATGGAGATGTCGAAGGTGCCGCCGCCCAGGTCGTAAACCGCGATCTTCTCGTCGTGCTTCTTGTCGAGGCCGTAGGCCAGCGCCGACGCGGTCGGCTCGTTGATGATCCGCTTGACCTCGAGGCCGGCGAGCCGGCCGGCGTCCTTGGTCGCCTGGCGCTGGGTGTCGTCGAAGTAGGCGGGGACGGTGATGACCGCCTCGGTCACCTTCTCACCGAGATAGGCCTCGGCGTCGGTGCGCAGCTTCTGCAGGATCATCGCGCTGATCTCGGGCGGCGTGTAGCTCTTGCCGTCGGCCAGCTTGACCGAGACGCCGTCGCTCTTGGGATCCTTCTCGACCTTGTACGGAACGAGCTCCTTCGAGCGCTTGACCTCCGGCTCGTCCCAGCGGCGGCCCATGAAGCGCTTGATCGAATAGACCGTGTTGGCCGGGTTGGTGACCGCCTGGCGCTTGGCCAGCTGGCCGACGAGCCGCTCGCCGGTCTTGGTGAAGGCAACCACGGACGGGATCGTCCGACCGCCCTCGGCCGAGGCGATGACGGTCGGCTCGCCGCCCTCCATGACGGCCACGACGGAGTTCGTCGTGCCCAGATCGATGCCGATGATCTTGCCCATGTCGCGCGATTCTCCTTAGTTGGTGAGCGGGGATCGGGATTCGGTGTCGGTGATGTCGGTGGTATTGGCGGCCACGGCCACGAGGGCGGGGCGCAGGACTCGATCGCGCAGGCGGTAGCCTCGCCGGACCTCCTCGACGATCTCGCCCTCGGCTCGGCCGGTGTCCGGCACGTTGGCGATCGCCTCGTGCTCGCGCGGATCGAACGGCTTGCCGGCGGTGGCATCGATGGCCGTGACGCCCTCGCTTTCGAGGAGCTGGCGCAGCTTGCGATCGATGGCGGCAATGCCCTCGAACCAGGGATCTTGAGCGATCGACGGCGGACGCGCCTCGATGGCCCGATCGAAGTCGTCGGCGACGGCCAGCACCTTGCGGATGAGGTCCTCGCCGGCAAGACCCAGCTCGCGCAGGCGCTCCTCGGCCGTGCGGCGCCGGAAGTTCTGGAATTCGGCCCGCTCGCGCTGGAGCGCGGCGAGGTACTCGTCGCTCCCCGTGCGCGCGGCTTCGAGCTCGCCCTTCAACGTCTCGATCTGGCCGAGCAGGGCGGTCGGGGAGATGTCGATGGCGTCCGCGCGCTCCTGCCCACGGGTGCGTCGTCGTTCAGGCATAGAGGTGATCCACCAGTTCGTTCATCAGACCGGACACGAAGCGCACCGTGCCGATCGCCTGGGAGTAGGACATCCGGGTCGGCCCGAGGACGCCCACGACGCCCACCGCCCGGCCCGGCCGCCCGTACGGGGCGAGCACGAGCGAGACGTCCTGCATCTCGAGCGGCTGGTTCTCGTGGCCAATGAAGACCTGGACCCGCCCGGCGCCGGCGACGCTGCCCACGAGCTCTCCGAGATACACCCGGTTCTCGAGCGCGCTGAAGACTCGCCGGAGCTTGTCGCTCTGGGCGAATTCCGGGGCTTCCATGACGTTGAGCAGACCGTCGCTGAAGACCTCTTCGATCGCGGCCGCGTCGTATTCCTTGACGATCCTGACGATCCGCTCGCCGACGCGGCGGGCCAGCGCCTCGACCCGAACGTCGTCTCGCAGGGTGGTCAGCCGCGTCGCGGCGCGCGAGCCGGTCAGGTCGACCAGGCGATCGTTGAGCAGCGCCGCAACCTGGTTCAGGGTCGGCTGGTCGATCGCATCGTCACCGTCGAGGGTGATCAGGGCCTGCTTGATCGAGCCCTCGCGCATGACGAGGATGAGGCTGGCCATCCGCTCGTTGATCGCGACGAGGTCGATCCGCCGGATGTGGGCGTCGCGCGGCTTGGCCGGAGTGGCCAGACCGGCCGCCCGGGTCACCGACGCAAGCGTCGTGGCCGCGAGGCGGAACCAGTGTTCGCTGGCGAACTCGACCTGGCCGAACTGGTGGCGGATCATCAGCTGCTCGACCGCGGGGAGCGGGACCGCATCGACGATCGATTCGACAAAGAAACGGTAACCCGCGTCGGTCGGGATCCGCCCGGCCGAGGTGTGCGGGTGGGTCAGCAGCCCGTTCGCCTCGAGCTCGGCGAGGATGTTGCGAACCGTCGCGCTGGACACGCCGAGGCCGTAACGCTCGACGAGCGCCTGGCTGCCGACCGGCGTCGCAGTCGTGACGTATTCCTCGATGACGGCCCGAAGGATCGCCTGCGCGCGGAGGTCCAGGGGGCCGATGGGGCGGCGTCGACGCGCCAAGGCCAATCTCCCGAAATCGTTAGCACTCTATCGATGAGAGTGCTAACGGTGGAGACGGCATCGTAGCAGTCGCGGCGGCCGAGTGTCAACGCCGAGACGCGGCGCCTGTGGACGGCCAGCGATTCTGTCCGAGCTAAGCGGCCAGCGACTTTGTCAGCCTCCGGTCCATGGAACCGAAGGACAGACAGACTCCGCCCGACGCACGGGCCCATCATCGAGCGTACGTGCTCGAGCATGTCGTGGACGGTGGCCTGACGATCGATCAGGCCGCCGCCATCCTCAGGCTGTCGACCCGCCAGGTCGACCGCCTCCTCGCCCGCTACCGCGACGGGCCGGCGACGCTCGCCCACGGCAACCGCGGCCGGACGCCGGCCAACCGGCTTGACGATGCCCAGCGGGCGCTGCTCGTCGAGCTCGCCACGACGACGTATGCCGGGGTCAACCACACCCACCTGGCCGAGTTGCTGGCCGAACGCGAGGGGATCGTCGTCGCCGAGCGGACGCTCCGGCGGATCCTGGCCGAGGCCTCGGTCCGACCGACCCGGACCCGCCGGCCACCGCGTCACCGCAGCCGCCGCGAGCGGATGCCCCGCGAGGGCCAGCTGCTGCAGGTCGACGGCAGCAAGCATCGCTGGTTCGGACCGGATCTGCCGTTCGCGACGCTCGTGGCCGGCATCGACGACGCGACCGGGCGGGTGCCCGGCGGCACGTTCCGCGCCCAGGAGGACGCGGTCGGCTACTTGACGACGTTCGCCCAGACGGCGGAGCGCCATGGCCTGCCGGGCGCCGTCTACTCCGATCGGCACGGGATCTTCATCGTCGAGAAGAACCGTCCGCCGACGCTCGCCGAGCAGCTCACCGGCAAGCGCAGCTTGACCCAGGTCGGACGGGCCCTCGACGAGGCGGCCATCGGCTGGATCGGGGCCCACTCGGCCGAGGCGAAGGGCCGGGTCGAGCGGCTGTGGGGAACGCTCCAGGACCGCCTCGTCACCGAGCTGCGCCTGGCCGGGATCACGACGATCGAGGCGGCCAACACCTTCCTGCCCGACTTCCTCGAGCGGTACAACGCGCGGTTCGCCGTGCCCGCCACAGACCCCGCGCTGGCCTGGCGGCCGTGGCCCGACGGGCTGATCTCCGACGCGGTCTTCTGCTTCCACTATCCACGCCGCGTCGGCCGGGACAACACGGTCAGCTGGCCGGGCGGCGACCTCGCCCTGCCGCGCCGGAGCGATGGGCGCAGCTGGGCCGGGTGGACGGTCATCCTCCAGGAGCGACTCGACGGCAGTCTGTGGGTCAGCCACGATGGCCTGTGCGTCCCGGTCCGACCAGCACCGGCGGACGCCGGACAGCTCCGGGCTCGCAAGCTCACGCCGCCGTCGGATCGTGATCTGCCGGCCGAGCTGACGGAGCTGATCGACGCCGACAAGTCACCGGCCCCGGAGCCACCCGGCGGCGTCATCCATCGGCCGCGCCCTGACCATCCCTGGCGTCGTTACCGAGACCGTCGTCGATGACAGAATCGCTGGCCGCTTGGCGGACAAAGTCGCTGGCCGGCGACACAGGGGCGCGGGCCGTGTCGACGGGGCGTGCCGCTGGCCGGGCGAAAACGGCGCAACAATCGTCCGTGGACTCCAAAGGCCGATCAAAGGGGTTGCGCGGCCCGTCACCGCCCGATTCGGCCGTTCGTCACGCTCAATCG
>JAUSJS010000217.1 GCA_030647575.1 Candidatus Limnocylindrales bacterium
CGGCGACCAGGACGACCCGGGTCAGCGGCCAGCGGCGCGCGAGCACGTGGCAGATGTCCTTCCAGACCGCACCGCTCGGGCTGGTGATGACCGCGATCGTGGCGGGGCGGCTCGGCAACCGTCGCTTCCGTTCGGCGGCGAACAGGCCTTCCGCCGTCAGCCTCGCCTTCAGCGCCTCGAAGCGGAGGGTCAGGTCGCCGAGACCCGCCGGCTGGATCGACTCGACGTAGAGCTGCAACGCACCCTGCGGCTCGAATAGATCGATCCGGCCGTGGGCGACAATGCGCAGCCCCGCCTGGGCCTCGAAGGCCGAACGCACCCGGTCATCACGGAACCAGACGCACTGGAGCTGGTTGCGCTCGTCCTTCAGCGCGAAGTACGCGTGGCCGGCAGACGAGATCGTGACCCGCCCAATCTCGCCCTCGACCCACAGGTCGGCGAGCCGCGGATCGGAGCGGACGGCTCCGCGGATCGTTCGGGTGACCTCGCTGACCCCCAGGATCCGGACGCCGGGGGTCCCTAGGGCGTTCGGGCCAACCGGCGTGGCAGTGGCGCCACCCGGGTTGCCAGCGGCGCCCCGAGTCGGACCGGCGATCGGGCCGGCGGTCTGGCCAGCCGGCACCTCTCCGGGTTCGGCCGGAAGCGCGTCCCAGCTCGGGAGCGCCCAATCGGGCGGCTCGTGGCGGGTCATGTCGTGTGGCCCGTGAAGGCTGCTCGCCGCGTCGACCCGCTGTGCAGCACGCGCCCGTATCCGACGACGGCGCCTCCGACGTCGCGGGTTTCGTGCCGCTGATGCACAGAAACGCACATCGGCTCGGCCAATCGGTTGGTTATGGTCATCTCATGCACACGGGTCAGGGCCAAGGCGGGGCCACGCATCTCCGCCACCTGGACCGCTAGACCCGGGTCTGGTAGTCCCCGGTTCGGGTATCGATCCGGATGACGTCGCCGGACTCCACGAAGATCGGGACCTGAACGACGAGTCCCGTCTCGGTCATGGCCGGTTTGCGCGCACCCGTCTGGGTGTCCCCGGCAAAGCCCGGCTCGGTATCGATCACCTTCAGGTCGACGGTCACCGGCAGCTCGACGCCGATCGTCTCGCCCTGGTAGCTGGTCCGATCCAGGGTCATCCCGTCCCTGAGGTATTGCGCAGTCTCGCCGAGCTGGTCGGTCGTGAGGACGAACTGGTCGTACGTGTCGGTGTCCATGAAGTGATGCTCATCGCCGTCGCGGTAGAGGAACTGGACCGGCCGCTTCTCCATCGAGGCGCGTGGCCATTTCATCCCAGCCTGGAAGGAGCGCTCCACGGTCTGGCCGCGCTTGATGTTGCGCAGGGTGATGCGCACCTGGGCCGATCCGCGGCCCATCTTGATGTGGTGGTAGTCGAGGATCTGCCAGAGCTCGCCGTCGAGCTCGATAGCGACGCCCTTCTTCAGTTCGCCGGTGCTGATCATCGGGTGCGCTCCTGGGGTGACGGCCGGCGGGTCGAGCCAGGCGAGACGCGCGCACCGGCGAGATCCATCGTTCGGGTTCGAGTCCCGATTGTAGCCCACGCCTCGCGGGATCCAGGTAGCGGGCGACCGCGGGCGACGTCAGCCCCCGACGACCAGGACCTCGCGAGGGAAGCGAGTCAGGCGTTCGACCCGGCGCGCGGCGGCGTCCAGGACGATCAAGTCCTCGATCCGGACGCCCATCTCGCCCTCGAGATAGACGCCGGGCTCCACGGAGAAGACGGTCGGGCTTGGCAGCGGGTCTTCCGTGGCGAGCTTCCCGAGCGACGGCGACTCGTGGGTGGCGAGCCCGATCCCATGCCCGGTTCCATGGCGGAAATGGTCGCCGTGACCGGCGGCGGTGATGACGCCGCGCGCGATCGTGTCGATGGCACGACCGCTCGGCAGGGTCGCACCGCGCCCCTCCCCTCCCTGACCGCCCACGGCCGCCTCGAGCGCCTCGATCGCCGCCGCCTGGGCGCGAGCCACGAGCCCGTAGACCTCGAGGTCGCGAGCCGCCGGCTCGCCCACGAACAACGTTCGAGTCATGTCGCTCCGGTAGCCGGCCACCTGCGCGCCGAAGTCGAAGAGCAGGACCTGACCGTCCAGGACAGGCCGGTCGCCGGGCGCCCCGTGCGGCAACGCCGCCTCTGGGCCGGAGAGGCAGGCCACGTCGAACGCCAGCGCCTCCGCGCCGCCTGTCCGGATCAGCCACTCGAGGCGCAATGCGAGCTCGGCCTCCGTCACCCCGGCGCGGATCTCCGGGAGGAGCGTGGCGAGCGCTCGATCGGCCACGGCACAGGCGGCGGCGACCCGTTCCAGCTCCGCCGGTTCCTTGACCGCCCGGTCGGCCTCGACCCATCCCTCCACCGGGACGAGCTCCACGGCCGGGGCCGCCTCGGCCAGTCGCTGCCACGTCGTGTGCGACACGAAGCCGGCCTCCACGGCGACCCGCCGCGCCCCCGCCGACGCCACCAGCTCTGGCCATCGGCGCGGGAGGTCGCGGTAGGCCTCGAACAAGCGGGCGTCGGGCGCCTCCCGCCGAGCCTGGATCGTATAGCGCGAGTCGGCCAGGACCACCACCTCGTCACCGCCCACCAGGAACTGTCCAGAGTTGCCCGCTACCTTCTCCTCCCCGTCGGCAAGGGTAAAGCCGGTGAGGTAGCGCATGTGCTCCCGCCGGACCCCGAAGTAGGCGTCGACCCCGGCCGCGCCGAAGCGCGCCCGCAGGCGTTCCAGGCGCGCCGGTCGAGCCTCCCGGTCCGCGGCGTACCACGCGGCCAGGCGCGACGCTGCCGGCGGTCCGGCGAAGTCCGCCGGCACCGGCCGCGCCGTCACTGGATGTACCCGTACTTCTTTCGGTTCGCGTCGTGCTCCGCTTTCGTCGTGGCGAACGCGTGCGTCCCGCCACCGTCCGGGATGGCCAGGAAGTAGATGTACTTGTCCGCCGTGTCCGGCTCGAGGGCGGCATCGATCGAGGGCAGGCTCGGGGTGCAGATCGGCGCGGGAATGAGACCGGGCGTCTGGTACGTCTGGAAGCCCTGGAGCGCCTCCGGAACCGCGACGTCGGCCAGCGCGACTCCGGGCGGCGTCCAGAACGCGTAGCGCTGCCATTCGGCGAACGGGAGCTTGTCGAGCTCCATCGTGTCGATCGCGTAGAAGACGGTCGGGTCCGCGTTCAGCAGCCTGGTCTTGACGCCCGCAATCCCGTCGATCCGGTTCTGGTAGACGCCGGCGATCAGCGGCCGCTCGTCGTCGAGGACAGCCTCGCGCTCGACGATGGAAGCGAGCGCCATCACCTGGTAGAAGTTCAGGCCGCGGTCGCGGGTCACGTCGATGCGCTCCTCGCCCATGTTCGCCACGAACTTGTCGAGCATCAGGCGGACCAGTTCCTCGGGCGTCGTGTCGGGCCGCACCCGATAGGTCGCCGGCCAGACGAACCCTTCGAGTGATGCACCTTCTGGCGCGCCTTCGCGGATCGTTTCCAACCACGGGTAGTCGGCGATCAGCGCAGCCGGCGGCGACGTTACGAGGTCGTAGAAGTCCTTGGGATCCATGTCCAGATCACCCAGGGTCTGCAGCTTGGCCGTGATCTGTTCGAGCCGGAGGCCGGTGCGCAGGGAGATGTCGACGTAGGTGATGACTGGCGGATCGAGGAGCGCGCTCACCAGCTGGTCCGGCGTGAGGTTGCGCCGCAGGACGTAGTCCCCCACCCGCAGGGAACCGCTGAGCTGGCGGTCGATCGCGATGAAGATGAAGGCCCGGCTGTCGGCGAGCAGTCCGTCCGCCTCGAGGAGGTCGGCGATCGAGCGCGCCGTGTCGCCTTCCTCGACGACGAACTCGACCTGGGTCGAATCGGACGAGACAGGATCCGTCAACGCCCTGCCGAGGTCCTGGCGAACGATGTCCTTGACGAACGGCAGCTGGAGGGCGGCGGGATTGTCCTGGGCCAGGTCGAGGATGACGCTGTTGACGACGGGCCGGAGCGCGGTCAAGGCCGCGATCAGGACGACACCGGCCAGGACCAGGGCGAAGACCAGGAACTTCACGAGCCCGATCAGGCCGCTGCCGCGCGATCCACCACCATCACCGCGGCTAAGACGCGGTGGCTCGCCGTTGTCGTCGACCGGTTCCGTCGCGTACGCGTCGGGATCGAACGGCCGCGCCCGAAGCTCTCGGGCATCGCGCGGGCGCCTGCCCGAACGGATCGTCACCTGTCATCCACCGGGCGGACGGTGGCCCGATGCCCAGCTGTGCCAACGCCCGTGCGGGCGTCGAGCTCGTCCTGGAGGATGATCGCCGCCGCCTCTCGATCGACGCGTGCGCGGTAGGCATCGCGCTGTGTCTTGCTCGGCGGACCGCCGGAGCGGCCGCGTTTCATCGGGCCCAGGCGGCCTTCCGCGACGTGACTGGTCAGGCGCTCATCGCGGAACGTCAGCGGAACCTTCAGACGCTCCGCCATCGCGCGGGCCCAGGCGCGGGTGATCGCGGCCTGCGGACCGTCTGAGCCGGACGCCTCGAGCGGCAGTCCGACGATCACCTCGTCGATCTGGTTGGCGACGATCAGCGCGCCAAGGGCGGCCGCGTCCAGATCCGGGTTGGCGGCGCGCTTCAGCGTCGAGTGTGGCCGCGCGGGCGAGCCGTCGCCATCGGCGATGGCGACGCCGATCCGCCGCTCACCGAGGTCGATGCCGAGCAGGCGGGTCACGATGTCGACCCCGTGGGTGCGGGCGTCTCGACCGGTACGCCCGCCTCGATGCGCACGTCCACCCGGTCCGCGAGGGTGGGCACCGACCCCACCCACTCGGGCCAGGCAGTCAGCTCGACGTCGCCGTAGGACGCCAGGATCTCCCTGGCGTCGTCGAGCGGCTTGCCCAGGACGAGCTTCCGGAGATCGTCGGGGTCAAGGATGGCGACCTGTTCTCCCGTGGCGGTGGCCGAGAACGCGACCGACTGTCCGGAGACGACCGGCTCGCCGACCTCCACGTCGATCGAGCCGGCGACGAGCTCGTGACCGGGCTCGACCGTGGCCCGCAGCAGCTCCTCCGCGATCTGCGTGACCGGGGCTGGGTTGACCGTGACGACCGTGCCCGTCGCGATCAGTTCGAGCTCGAACGATTCGACCTCCTGACCGACGAGGGTGGCGGGATCCACGCTCGGCGTGGGCTCGCTGAGCGAGGCGGTCTCGCTGAAGACGGTGGCACCCTGCGGCGCGATCGACGGATCGGCAAGGCGCGTCTGGAAGGCGGCGCTCAACGCCTTCGTCAGCTGGTCGATCGCGCCATCAACGTCTTCCTGGGCGACCTGCGGGAACTCCTCGTGGGTCCCACCCGAGGTCGCGTCCGGATTCACGACCTTCAGCGCCTGCGGGTCCTCTCCCTTCGGGACGATTACGATGGTGTTGGGCTCGACGTTGCCGGCGATTCCCGGGTCGACGGCGGTGACGTTCACGCTGATCCGGGCCGGGAAGACCGTCCGCCCGACGAGGTCTGCCCGGGGAACCGTAACCGCGGCCACGGTCCGGAACCGGACACCGGCGCTGGTGCTGACGACGCTGCCGGCCGTGACCGTGTTGGTTCGCAGGAAATCGAGGTTCTCGAAGCGAACGGTGCCCTTGGCCGCGGCCTCCTCGACACGTTTGCCGGTCGCCGGGAAGATGTCGTTCACGGTCACGTCGAGCGAGCGGATCTCGGCAGGAACGATTCTTGCGGCGGCATCCGGCCCGGAGGCTGTCGGGTCGGCCGTAACCGTGATGTCACCCGATGTCAGGCTTTCGGCCCGCGGCGTCACCACGATCGTCGCCGACGGCAGCACCACGTACGCACCGACGCCACCGACGAGCAGGACCAGCCCGAGCGCTGCGAGGACGATCACGAGCGGAAGCCGAGATCCCCGACGCGACGCCGGCTGGGTCTGCGGGAAACGGCCGGCGGGGGCGGCGGATGACGGGCGCGGTTCGGCCCAGGG
>JAUSJS010000219.1 GCA_030647575.1 Candidatus Limnocylindrales bacterium
AGCGCGAATCGGGCGTCTATGTCAGGCGTCGTCGGCCCGAAAAGCGAGAAGGGCCTCCAGGCGGGAAACGATCTCGTCGGCGGGATGATCGTGGGTGCCTTCGTCGAGTCGCCCGCCGCAGACGACGCACAGTCCCGGACAGTCCGGCCGGCAGAGCAGCGCGATCGGCTCGGCCAGCTGGAACGCCTCACGCACGGGCGTCTCGAGGTTCAGCTCATGGTGGTCGCTCAGGCGAGCGACCTCCGGCTCGTCGGCCGCCGGGAGCGGCCGTCCCGTGGCGACGTCGAGCGACGGCAGGTATTCCTCCTGGAATCGTGGGTCGACCCCGAAGGCGATGTCGCGCAGGCAGCGGCTGCACTCCAGCGCGAGTGCAGCGTGCAGGTCGGCGCTGGCCAGGATCCCGCGGTTGGTCCGGACCAGGCGGACCCGGCCCTCGATCGGCTCGTCCAGCCGAAGGTCTTCGCCGAGGTCGATCTGGACGCCCTGGACCTCGTGGACACGTTCGGCTCCCGGGTCCTCGGCGAGGAGCCCTGCGACATTCCAGGCGAGCGGCCCGTCGAACGGCCGCTCGATCACCGCGTTGCCTGGGACGACTCGCCGGCCTCGCCCTCCCAGCGTTCGTCGTGCGGCTCCTGCTCGTCGGGGCCGAGACCATCGACCTCCAGCGCGGCACGCCGTTCGTCGAGGAGGGCGATCCCCTTCTTGATGCTCTGGAGCGTCTTGACCACGTCGCCCTCGAGGCCGACCAGCACGCTGACCGCGTACTCGTCGGCGCCTCGCCGGATCTCGTCGGCATCGGTGTGGGCATCGGCCACGATCTGGCCGCTCAGTGCCTCCGCCGCCTGGGTCAGCCCGCGCTCGTCGATCAGGAAGGCCGCCTGCTCCTGGGCCTTGGCCACGATCCGCTCGGCCTCGTCCTGGGCCTTCTCGATGATCCGTTCGCCCTCGGCGTTGATCCGCTTGGCGGCCCGCACTTCCTCGGGCACGGCGACGCGCAGCTCATCGATGAGGCCAAGCGCCGCGTTCTGATCGATCACCACGTTGGACGTGAGCGGCAGCTTCTTGCCGTTGGCGATCAGGGATTCGAGGCGCTCGACGAGGAAGATGATGTCGATCGGAGTGCCCTCCTGGGTCGGCCGGCTCGGGCCCGGTCGGACCGGCTCCGATTATGGCACGCGGACCGAGCTTCAGCGGCGCTGCGCTCGCCCCGCGAGGACCTCGACGGCCGCCGCGGGGATCATCGTCGAGACATCTCCGCCAAAGGACGCGATCTCCTTGACCAGACTGGAGCTGACGTAGCCGTTCTCGACCGAGGTCATGAAGAAGACGGTATCCACGCCCGGCGCGAGGACCCGGTTGTTGTGGGCGAGCTGCATCTCGGTCTCGAAGTCGCTGATCGCGCGCAGCCCGCGGACAATCGCACCGGCACCGCGCGTCCGGCACAGGTCCACGGTCAGGCCGTCGAACGACTCGACCTCGATCCGGTCCGGCGGGGCGCCGACCTCGGCGAGCGCGTCGCGAATCACCCGGATGCGCGTTTCAACGTCGAGCAGCGGCGCCTTGCGCGGGTTGGCTAGCACGGCCACGATCACGCTGTCGAACACGTTCGCGGCGCGCTCGATGATGTCGAGATGGCCGTTGGTGATCGGATCGAACGAGCCGGGATAGAGCGCGACGGTGTTCATCGATCCTCCTGGCGCCGGTAGAACGTCAGCGCCGTCTCTCCGAAGCGGCGCTCGCGCTCGGATGCTAGCAGCCCGACCTGCACTGGCGGTTGTTCCCGCCAGAAGTGCTTGGCGACGACCCGGGCACCCGGCGCGAGATGCGGCGCGAGCGCCTCGAGCGCCGCGACGAGCAGTCCCGGTTGGGCATATGGCGGATCGACGAAGACGAGCCCGAAGGGGCCGGATGCCACCGCCTCGGGACGGCGCAGCCAGGCGACCGCGTCCGCGCGGACGACGCTCGCCCGGTCGGTCAGGTGCGTCCGGGCCAGATTGGCGGCGATCGCCCGGGCCGCAGCGGCGTCTCGCTCCACGAATGCGGCGTGCTCGGCACCGCGCGACAGGGCCTCGATCCCCGCGGCCCCGCTTCCGGCAAACAGGTCGAGAACCCGGGAGCCCGGCAGGTCCGGCTCGAGGATCGCAAAGATCGTCTGCTTGACCCGGTCACCCAGGGGTCTGGTACCCGCGCCCGGGGCCTCGAGGCGCAGCCCGCGCGCGCTCCCGGCGATGACCCGTCCCGCGTCAGCCATCACGTCACACGCCGCTCGCCGGCTCGGCGGCGGCGACCCGCCGCAGCCAGCCCGATTCGAGCTCCGCGGCGAGGGCCGGCCGCGGCGGTTCCAGGCGACCATCGGCATCGAGCAGCATCTCGGCGTGGGCGCGGGCCCGAACGGCGAGCTTACGATGCGCTGCATCCTGGAGCGAGGCGACGCGCAGCCGAGGCAGACCGCTCTGGGCGACACCCAGGACATCCCCTTCGCGGCGCAGCTCGAAGTCGCGCTCCGCCAGCTCGAAGCCGTCGCGCAGCTCGGCGACCGCCTTGAGCCGGGCCTGGGCGACCTCGTCGGCCGAATCGGAGACGAGCACGCAGAAGGACCCGATCGAGCCGCGGCCAACCCGGCCGCGCAGCTGGTGGAGCTGGGCGAGCCCGAAGCGATCCGCGCCCTCGACGATCATCATCGTGGCCGCCGGCACGTCCACCCCGACCTCCACGACGGTCGTGCCCACCAGCACGTCGAGATCGCCGTCGCGAAAGCGGGTCATTTCCGCGTCGCGCTCGGCGGGCTTGATCCGGCCATGGACAAGCCCGACTCGCAAGGGGGCCAGGAGCGTTGTGAGCCGGATAGCCTCGCTTTCGGCGGCGACGGAGCCGTCGCTCTCGTCGCCACTCTCCTCGATGAGCGGCACGACGACGAAGGTGCGATGGCCGGCCGCAGCCTCCTCACGGACCTTCTGCCAGGTCCCGTCCAGCTCGCTCGGGCGCCGGATCCCCGTTCGGATCGGGACGCGGCCGGCCGGCGGCGTCCGAAGATCCGATACGTCGAGGTCGGCATAGAAGAGCTGGCCGAGCGTGCGCGGGATCGGCGTTGCAGTCATGAGCAGAACGTGCGGCGACCGCCCGCCCGCTTTGGCCTCGAGCTGGGCGCGCTGGTCGACGCCGAAGCGCTGCTGCTCGTCGATCACCACCAGCCCCAGGTCGCGGAACGCCACCGACTCCTGGATCAGCGCGTGGGTGCCGACAACCACCGCGGCCTGTCCCGATCGGAGCGCGTCGGCCGCCTTCGCCTTCGTGTCGGCTGGCAAGGACCCGGTCAGGAGGGTCACGCCGAGACCGAGCCCTTCGAGCAGGCCGCCGATCGTCTCGAGGTGCTGCCGTGCCAGCAGATCGGTTGGAGCGAGGAGCGCGCCCTGCAAGCCGGCTCGGGCCGTGGCGGCCAGGGCATAGCCGGCGACCGCAGTCTTGCCCGATCCGACGTCACCCTGGAGCAGGCGAAGCATCGGTGTCGCCAGGGCGATGTCGTCGCGGATCGCGCTCATCGCGGCCGCCTGGTCCGGGGTCAGCTCGACCGTTCGGCCGATCCGGGCGCTCAACGCGTTCGTGAGCGATGTCCGGATCCCCGCATCCGAGGCGTCGTCGACGTCCACGACCGGCGCGGCATCGCGAATCCGCTGCCTCCGACGCGCCACCATCCCGAGCTGGAGCGCGAGCAGCTCATCGAAGGCAAGCCGCCGAAGCGCGGCGTCGCGACCCTCGAACGACTCCGGGTAATGCGCCTCCTCGACCGCCCGCACGATTGGGACCAGCCCCTCCTCGAGCAAGATCGGCACCGGGAGGTACTCCGGGTAAGCGTGGCCTGCCCGGTCGAGCGCCTCACGGATTGCCGTTCGCAGGCGAGCCGCGGTCAGTCCGGCAGTGAGCGGGTAGACCGGTACGATCCGGCCGGCGTGAAGCACTTCGGCTTCGTCGCCGCCCACCGTCTGGAACTCCGGGTTGTCGAAGGTGAGCCGGCGCCCGAAGTGCTTCACCCGGCCGGACACGACGACCTCGCCGCCGACGTGGAGCCGTCGCTCGATGAAGCGCCGGCCGAACCATGTCGCGTCGACACTGCCCGTCTCGTCCTCGAGCCTGGCGATCGTCCGCTGGACCCGACGACGGAAGGTGGGCTCGACCCGCATATCGGCGACCCGCACCCGCGCCGAGACGACCGTGCCGTCCTCGACCCAGACCAGGTCGCCGAGCTTGCGCATCTCGCGCAGGTCGTCGTAGCGGCGCGGCAGATGGAAGAGCAGGTCGCGGACCGTGTAGAAGCCGAGGCGGATCCCCGCCCGACGCAGGAGCGCGCCGGCCGCCAGCCCGGACCTCGCCAGCGGGGTCGCCAGAAGTTCGACCGGATCGGTCGGGACGGGTGCCGGGAGGGTCGCCTTGGCCATGCCTATTCGGCGGCGATCAGGTACCGGTAGAACGGCTGGCCGCCATGCCGCACCTCGACGTCGACGGCGGGCAGGATCGCCCCGATCCGCTGGGCCATTCCCTCGACCTCGGTGAGATCCGCGCCGTCGCCGTAGAAGATCGTGACCAGTTCGAAGCCGGCCTGCAGCGAGGCGACCGCCGCCAGCACGCACTTCTCGCGATCGCCGTCCACGGCCACGAGGCCATCGTCGGGATCGAGCGCGATGGTCTGGCCACGCTTGACTTTGCGTCCACCGATTTTCGCGTCGCGGACCGCCTCCGTCACCACGAGCGATTGGATCGCCCGGCCAGCCTCGGTCATCGGGCCGGCGTTGGCCGCCGCGTCGAGCTGCGGATCGAGCGACAGGAGCGCCGCGAATCCCTCCGCCGCGTTGCGCGTCGGCACGACGACAATGGGCCGATCGGTCATCGACGCCACCTGCCGAGCGGCAAGCACGACATTCGGGTTGTTGGGCAGGATGATGATCTCGCGGGCCTCCAGCGCGTCGATCGCCTCGAGCAGCTCGCCGGTGCTCGGATTGGCCGACTGGCCGCCCTGGATGACCGCGGCGACCCCGAACTCGCGAAAGATCGCCGCCAGTCCATCGCCCGCGGTGACGGCCAGGACGCCCAGCGCGGGGGTTGGGGCGGCGACTGGGGCGGCTGCGGGAGACGCGCCAGTCGCGGCCGGTTGCACGCCGGCTGCGGCCGGCTGCGAGAGGTCGGCGTCGGGTGCCGTCCCGGTGAACGATGCGGCCCGCATCTCGCGCACGTCGCGGGCCTGGTTGTCGAGGTTCTCCACGCTGATCCGGCTCAAGCTCCCGACCGACAGCCCAAAGCCGATGACCCGGTCCGGCTGTTCGTTGTGGACGTGCACCTTGAGGGCTCGGGCGTCCCCCGCCACAAGCACGGAGTCCCCGATCGATTCGAGGTGATCGCGGATGGCATCGACGTCGAGCGAGCCCGTGCCGTTGGGTTGGAGCAGGAACATCGTCTCGTACCCGAATCCCACGTCGGCGTGGGCGACCAGGGTGGAGACTTTCGGCCCGGTACCCGCCCGCGACCGAGCGCGGACGGCACCCGCCGGCGAGCGACCAGCCAGGTGAAGCAGCGCGCCTTGAAACAGCCGATAGAGGCCCTGGCCGCCGGCGTCGACCACGCCCGCCTCACGCAGGATGGCCAGCAGACTGGGCGTCCGCGCGACCGATCGCTCGGCCGCATCGAGCGTCGCTCCGAGGACCGACTCGATGTCGGCGTCGCGCTCGGCTGCGGTCACGGCAGCCGCTGCGGATTCGCGGATCACCGTCAGGATGGTGCCCTCGACCGGCTTGGCCACGGCGCCATAGGCGGTCCTCGCGCCCTCGGACAGCGCGTGGGCCAGGTCCAGGCCGTTGAAGCGGGTCTTGCCGCCGAGCCCCTCGGCCATGCCTCGGAAGATCTGGCTGGTGATGACCCCTGAGTTGCCTCGCGCGCCCATGAGTGCCCCGAAGCTGATCGCCGCGGCGATCCGGTCGGCCGGCTGGCCCTCGACCGCCTCGGCCTCGTCGAGGGCCGCCCTGACGGTCGCCAGCATGTTCGAGCCGGTGTCGCCGTCGGGGACCGGATAGACGTTGAGCGCGTTGATCTCGTCGACGTGGGCTTCCAGGTTGGCAACCGCCTCCCGGAAGGCGTCCAGGAGCCCGGCGCCATCACAGGCGCGACGGGCCATCAGGCGACGTCCGTGCCGCTGTCCGCGAGGTCGCGCGGCCGAATCGCGCTGGGGTCTGCTGGGACGATCGTGGGCGGCACCCCGCCGGGCGCAACGCGAAGGCCGTCGACATGGATGCTCAGCCGCGCGACCTCCCGCCCCAGGCCACGGCGGATCGCATAGCGGACGGCCGAATCGACCTGTCGGGCGACCTCCGCGACGGGCACGCCGTGGGCGATGGTCAGATCCAGCTCGATTTCGAGGCCGGCGTCCAGGCGGAGACCGATACCGGGTTGAGCGAACCCAAGGCGGCCGAACAGCCGCTCGAGTGGACCGGCGGCGAATCCGGTGACGCCATACGAGCCCAGGGTGGCCGCTCGGATGAGGTCGAGCACGGCCTGCCGCGTGACCAGGGAACGGCCATCCGTCGGGATCGATGGCACGCGGCGCGGTCCTCCTCGCTGGCGGGTCGGGTGGTTGCTGCACAGGGCGGCCGAGGCCGTGTGGTATTCTACCGCTCCGTTCGGGCCCGTCCGGGCCCCGCATCTCCCATTCGAACCCCCAGAGGACCACGCATGGCCCGCTCCTGCGCGATCTGCGGCAAGGCATCGATGGGCGGCTTCAACCCGCAGTCGTCGGGGATGAACCGCGTTCGAGCCCACCGCCGGATGCGGCCCAACCTCCAGCCGCTCGTCATCGTCGAGAAGGGCAGCCCCACCCGTGCGCTCGTCTGCACGCGCTGCCGGCGCACCCAGCTGAAGTCGGCCAAGTAGACACGCCCGTCCCATCGGACAGGCAACTCAAGACCTCTCACACCCTACAACCGGTCGTCGGCGGCGGCCGGTTTCTTCGTGTTCGGAGGGTGGCGCCAACGAGCGGCCACTCGGTCCATGAGGCGTGCTGATCGGCAGCGACGGCGTCCCGGTGCCCCTCGGCAGCTTCCAGGTCGGCATTGCCGGGACCAGCTAGTTCCGAGGCACCGGCCTTGTGACGCGGCTCACCGGCCTTGATTCCAGCTGGATTGGTACAAGCAACCAACTAATTTCGTCGCTCGTCGCCAGTGCCAGCCCGACTGGAACGCGCGACGTGGCAGGACCGAAATGCGTCGAGTGCTCTAGCTCTGCTGGCACTTACGACCGGCTCGGATCCGTTACACCAGCTGAGCTGGAACTGGGCGCTCGAATCAGGACCACGCCTATCCCTGCGGGCCCGCGCTCCTCGCAACCAGCCCTGGGCGGCTCTGGCAAGGCCCAGGTAGGCCGAGCCAGGCCGCGCCAGTCCGAGCCTGACCGGGCTGGAACCCCAGCCAGCGGGCTCGGCGATCAGCGATCGGCGCTGTCCAGCCAGATGGTGAACGGACCGTCGTTCACCAGCTCGACCTGCATCTCCGCCCCGAAGCGACCTGTGGCGACCCGCACGCCGAACGCTTCGAGGGAGCTGGCGAAGCGCAGCCAGAGGCGTTCGGCGAGCTCCGGAGGCGCGGCCGTCGTGAAGCCGGGCCGCCGGCCGCGGCGCGTATCGGCATAGAGGGTGAACTGCGAGACGACGAGGGCGGCACCGCCCGTCTCCAGGAGGGATCGGTTCGTCCGCCCCTCGGCGTCCCGGAAGATGCGCAGCTCGGCGCATCGGCGGGCGAGATCGTCGGCCACCGCCTCCGTATCGTCGGGCCCGACCCCGAGCAGGATGACCAGGCCCTCGCTGATCGCGCCGACGACCTCACCGTCGACTCGGGCCTCGCCGCGCCGCGCTCGCTGGAGGAGCGCCCTCACGGGTGGCTGGGTGGCGCAATCACCCCACGCTCGCGAATGAACGCCTCGCGCCACGCGGCCGCCTCTCGCTGATAGGCCTCGCGCGCCTCGGCATGGCGCTCGATGACGATGGCCTCGACCGTGGCCGGCACGAGGAGGTCGTAGTCGCGCACTCCGTCGGGATTGATCCGGCCATCGCCGCGCAGCATCACCACCGGAATACCCCCGGCTTCGATCTCGCTCATGAAGCGGTGGGCGATGTGCTTCGGCAGGGCCGTGCACGTGACCATCCGGTCGCGCGGGATGGGTGGGACGCCATTGTTCAGCCCGTACTGGAAGCCCTCATCGGCGAGCGCCTTGATCAGGCGAATCTCGCGGCCCATGTCCCGGCCCTTCGTGAAGAGCGCCGAGCCGACGACGAGGATGTCGGCGCCGAGGGCGCCGACGAGCTCGGCCGTCTCGCGGTTGACCCCGCCGTCGACATGGACCTCGCCGCCATAGACCTTGTGGCTGAGCAGGTCACGGGCGGCGAGGAGCTTCTCCCTGGCCACGTCGCGCATGAACGTCTGGCCGCCGAAGCCCGGCTCCACGGTCATGACCGTGACGATGTCGAGGAGCTCCTGGTAGGGCCGAAGGGCACTGAGCGGGGTCGCCGGGCGGAGGGCCAGCCCGGCCGCACGCCCAGCCGTCCGGATCCGCCGCAGGATCGGCACGATCTCCTCTTCGACCTCGACGTGGAAGGTGATCGAGTCGCAGCCGGCGTCGAGGTACTCGTCGAGAGCGCGACCAGGCTCGCTGATCATCAGATGGGCATCGAGCGGCAGCCCCGTCCGCTTGCGCAGGTGCTTGATCGTCTTCGCCCCGAAGGTCAGGTTCGGGACGAAGTGGGCATCCATGACGTCGAGGTGAATCCGGTCGGCACCGGCGGCGTGCAGGCGCCGTACCGCATAGGCGAGGTTGGACAGGTCGGCGTCCAGGATGCTGGCCGCGATCCGGGCTCGCCCGCCGGACATGGTTACTCCCCCACCCCGACGGGTGCCGGGTGGTGGCTGCGCTCACCCAGGAGCGCGGCGGCGCTTTCGGCCACGAGTCGGGCACGGCGCCGAGCGACGGCCGGTGCCGGTGGTTCGCCAGCGTGCTCGGCGGCCAGCTGGCCGCACGCCGCGCCGACCTCCTGGCCGCGGTTTCGGCGAATGGTCGTCTCGATGCCGGCGGCCCGCAGCATCGCCGCGAATCGCTCGATGACCGGCATCGGGCTGGCCGTCCACGGGGTGTGTGCGACCGGGTTCATCGGAATCAGGTTGACGTGGGCGTGATCGCCGCGCAGCAGCTCGACCATCGCCTCGGCATCGGCAGCGGTATCGTTGACGCCCGCGATCATCGTCACTTCGTAGCTGATCCGTCGACCGGTCGCGCCCGCGTGATCGCGGGCCGCCGCGACGACGTCGGCGACCGGCCAGCGACGATTCAGTGGCACGAGCACGTCGCGCAGCGGGTCGCGGGCGGCATGGAGCGAGACGGCCAGGGTGAACTGCGGCCCGAGCGCGGTCAGCCGGCGGATGCCGGGCACGACGCCTGACGTCGAGACCGTGATGTGACGCGCGCCCAGTCCGAAGCGGCGCGGGTCGTTGAGCGCCGCGATGGCCTCCAGCACCCGGTCCAGGTTGAGCAGCGGCTCGCCCATGCCCATGAACACGATGTTGGTCAGGCGGCGGCCTTCGGCGACGAGCCGGCGCGTGGTGGAGCGGACCTGGTCGACGATCTCGGCGGTCTGGAGGTCGCGACCGAAGCCAAGCTCGCCGGTCGCGCAGAAGGGGCAACCGACGGCGCAACCGGCCTGGCTCGAGATGCACAGCGTGTACCGCTCGCGTGATCCCGCCCGGGCCGGGTAGTGCATCAGCACCGACTCGATGAGCGCCCCATCCCCCAGCCGGTGGAGTGCCTTCTCGGTCAGGTCGCCATCGGTCACGCGCAGCTCGGTCTGGGCCAAGGTATCGAAGCGGAACGCCTCGGCCAGCTGCTGGCGGAGCCCGACCGGCAGCGGGGCGGCGTGCTCGATCGAGACGACGGTGCCACCCCACACGGCATCCCCGATCTGGCGCGCCCGGTAGGCGGGCTCGCCCCGCTCGGCCAGCCAGGCCACGAGCGCGTCCGGGGCGAGCCCGGAAAGCCCGGGGCGATCCTCGATCGTGGGCGCGATAGCGACATCCATGACCACGATGCTAGCGCAGCGCGACAGTCTGCCCGACCAGGCCTGGCGCACCACGACGGAGCGATGCGGCATCGGTCGCCCGACGCCCCGCCAGCTGGGCCCGTTTCAGGCGCAGGCGGCCGGACGCGGTCGTCAGGGCCAGGCCAGCATCGTCGGCGACGAGCGTGCCCTGCGTGTCGCCCGGCACGCCGGGCACGGCCTCGGCTTCACGGACGATCAGCCGGCCCAGGCGCGTGTCCACGAAGCTGCCCGGCCAGGGGACGTGGGCGCGGACCCTGCGCTCGAGTTCCGCGGCCGTCAGCGCCGGGTCGAGCCGGCCATCTTCGCGGCGGAGTGGTCGGGTCAGGGTCGCCCCTGCCTCGGCCTGCGGCGCCGCGGGCAACGCACCCGCCAGCCAGGCCCCCAGGCTCCGACGAAGCAGGTTCGCGCCGCGCCGGGCCGCTTCGGCCTCGAGCGTCTCGGTGGTCTCCGTGCCGTCGAGTGCCCAGGTCTCCTGGGCGACGATCGGGCCGGTGTCGAGTCCCTCGTCCATTCGGATCAAGGTCACGGCCCCCATCGGATCCCCCGCCACGATCGTGGCGGGGATGGGCGTCGCGCCACGGTGGCGAGGCAGCGCCGACGGATGGACGTTGAGGATCCCATGCGCGGCGATCGCCAGGACCGACGGAGGGACGATCTGACCGTAGTCCGCGAGCACGCCGAGATCGGGTTGCAGCGCCGCGATCTCGGCCACCGCATCCGGGGCTCGCAGGCTCGCCGGTTGGAGCAATGGGAGGTCCAGCTCGCGGGCTCGCCGCGCGACGGGGACCGGGGTCAGCTCGGCCCGGCGGCCACTCGGGCGATCCGGGGCCGAGACGACGCCGACCAGACGAACCTCGGGTGCGGTGACGAGCGCCTCGAGGATCGTGACGGCGAACGCGCCGGACCCGAGAAAGAGCGTCCGGACCCGTTCGCCAGACGGGCGGCGATCGGCCTTCACGCCAGCGCCGGCGTGCGCTCCTCGGCAGCTTCGGTTTCGTCGTCACCGGTGCCGACGGCCATCAGCTCGTCCATCGAATCGAGATAGTCGATATAGAGCTTGCCGTCGAGGTGGTCCAGCTCGTGCTGGAGGGCACGACCGAGCAGCCCGGATCCCGAGACCTTGATCCGCTTGCCGTGGCGGTCCTGGGCGACGACCCAGACCCGCTCGCGCCGGGTGACATACGCCACGTAGCCCGGGATCGACAGGCAGCCTTCGAGGTCGCGATCATCGCCGGTCGCACGCACCATCCGCGGATTCACCAGCTCATAAAGCTGGTTCTCGACCTCGACGACGCAGGCCTGCATCGCCTCGCCCAGCTGTGGTGCCGCCAGTCCCACGCCGGGAGCGTTGCGCATCGTGTGCGCCAAGTCGTCGAGCAGGCCGTGCAGGTATTTGCCGAAGCTGTCGACCGGCTTGCCCTTGAGCCGCAGCCGCGGGTCACCGAGCAGGACGATGGGGCGAACGCTCATCGGCGGAGTATAGCGGTGGGCCAGCTCAGCTCGGCCCGGGCTGGTCGGTCGTCGCCGAACCGCCCCCGACCGGTTCGGCCGGCTCGGTGGCCGGCGTCTCAGCGTTTGCGCCAGCATCGTCACCCGCCGCGCGTTCGGCCGTGGCAACGGAGGCCCGCAAGTCGGACGCCCATTCGCGCGACTTCGAGGCCAGCTTGCCGCTCGCATCGGCGGTGACCTCGCCCGCCCGCTTGGCCAGCGGCGCCGCCTTGTCGGCGGCGATCGCGGTCAGCTCGGCGGCTCGGGCCGACAGCTCGCGCACCGTGGGCGCGGCCCGCTCAGCCAGCTCGTCGACGACGTCGCGAACCGCATCCAGGATGCTCGCCGCGGTCGACGCGGCCGCGCTCCTGGCGGCTTCCGGCGGTGGCGCCTCGTTCGTCCAGGTGAAGGTTTCGTCCGCCTTCGGCTCGTCCGCCGGCGTCGGGTTCGTCGACTCGGTCATCGTCTGCTCCTCGTGGTGATGGCCGCTAATCGTCGCACGTATCGGGCGCGCGGTCATCTGCCGAAGCTACCGATCAGAGGAGCGATTCGGGGTCCACGTCGACGGACCACGGAGCTTCGAGCCCGCCGTCGAGCAGGGAGACCGGATCCTCGCCGCGCAGGACCACGTTCCAGCGCCAACGATCCGCCCGCCGGGCGATGTACGCCGGTGCGGGCCCGACGACGGCCACGACTGCGCCCCGCTCTGCCGCCCGCTCGCGCAGGCGCTGGGCCATGGTCGCGGCCTCTCGCTCGGCGGCCAACGGGTCGGCCAGACCCACGGTCAGCTTGACCAGGCGCCCGAACGGCGGCGAACCGAACCGTTCGCGCAGGGCCAGCTCCGCGTCGTAGAACGCCGCCCGTTCGCCGGATGCGGCGGCCAGGATCGCGGGGTGCTCAGGCTGGTAGGTCTGGACGATCGCCCGACCCGGGCGCATCCCGCGGCCGGCCCGACCGATCGCTTGGACCAGCAGCTGGTAGGTGCGTTCCGCGGCGCGCTCGTCGGGCAGGTTCAGCGCGACGTCGGACGAGACGACCCCGACCAGGGTGACCGACGGGATGTCCAGGCCCTTGGCGACCAGGCTGGTGCCCACGAGCACGTCCAGGCGGCCTTCCGAGAAGGCATCGACGATCCGTTCGGCAGCGCCCCGGTGCTCGACGACATCGCGATCCAGGCGGCCAACGCGAAGCGCCGGGAATGTCTCCCGGGCCTCGCGCTCCAGGCGCTCCGTCCCGCCGCCGAGATAGCGGATCCGGGGCGAGCCACAGGCCGGGCAGCGTGACGCAACCGGTGTCGCCCGCCCACAGTGGTGACACCGAAGGGTGGTGCCCGCCTGGTGATAGACGAGCGGCCGCTCGCAGTCCGGGCAGGCCTGGACGTGGCCGCAGTCGCGACACAGCACCACCGATGCCGTGCCGCGCCGGTTGAGCACGAGGATCGCCTGCTCTCCCGCCGCTGTGTCCAGCGTCCCGAGCGCGCCCGCCAGTGAGCGCGACAACAGGCCGCGTTGCCCGGCCGCCAGCTCCTCGCGCAGGTCGACCACCTCGACGGCCGGCGGCGCCCCGACCGGTCGCGCCGGCAGGACCACTCGGTCGTAGTCCCCGGCACGCGCATGACCGACGCTCTCGACGGCCGGCGTGGCCGAACCCAGCACGATGGCCGCCTCGGCCAAGGCTGCAAGCCTGATGGCGGTGTCACGGGCCTGGAGCCGCGGCGTTCGATCGCTCTTGTACGCCGCGTCGTGTTCCTCGTCGACGATGATCAGGCCGATGTCGCTGAGCGGGGCGACGACCGCCAGGCGCGTCCCGACGACGATGTCTACATCGCCGGCGCGGATCCGCCGCCACTCGTCGGCACGCTCCCCTTCCCCGAGGCCGGAGTGGACGAGCGCGACCCGTGCGTCGAGGTCCGCCCTGAGCCGATCGACGAGCGGGAGCGCAAGCGCGATCTCCGGCACGAGCACGAGCGCCGGTCGGCCGGCCTCGAGCGCGAGGGCGATGGCTTCGACGTAGATCGCGGTCTTGCCGCCACCCGTCACTCCGTCGAGCAGGAGCGGCCGCGGGTCGCGGGCCGCGATCGCGGCGCCGATCCGCTCGACGGCGTCGGCCTGGGCAGGCAGGAGTTCGCTCGTGGCTGGGCGGCCGCCACGCCGACCGGCGGGCCGGGCAGCCAGCGGGCGCCGTGGCCGTTCACGGACCTCGGCCTCCACCAGGCCGCGCCGGACGAGCCCGGCGACCGCGGTCGGCCCGTGGCGTCCGGCAAGGTCCGCCGCGGGCAGTTCATTGGTCGCGGCCGCAGCGAGTTCCGCCAGGAGGTCGACCTGGCGCGGGCCGAGCGGACGCCCGGGCGGACGTTTCCCTGCCTCGACGGTCGCCGCCGCCGCCCGACCCTCCTCGCGCAATCGGATCCAGCGCTCGTATCTCGGTCCGGCGCCCGCCGTGAGCAGCGTCCAGCCGAGGCTGACCCGGCCCTCCGACTCCAGCGAGCGGAGGCGTCGCACGAGACCGGCTCGGCCGTCCGGCCCGGCCAGATCCCGGACTGGCCGCGGGCCACGCTCCAGCTGGGAGAGTAGATCGGCGATGGCTCCGTGCGTGGCCACGTCCTCGGTCGCCGACGTTCCACCGGGCGCGACCTCCGCGACGAGCTCGAGTCGCTCGAGCAGGCCGGGCGGCAGCATCGCCCGCAGCACAAGGGCCGGCGGCGCCAGGTAGTGCGCCGCGATCCCCGCCGCGAGGGCGAGGGTCAGCCGCGGCAGGAGCGGCCCGTCTGCTCTAACGCGATCGACAATTGGCTTCCCCCCGGTCGCCGGCAGGACGGTCGCCTCGGCCACGACGATCCCGAGCGCCTGCCGGCGACCGAATTCGACGAGGACTGCCTCGCCCGGTTCGAGGTCTCGAAGCGCCTCCGGGACGAGGTAGGTATAGGTCCGGTCGCCGCCGCGGCCGGCTGCATCCACCGCGACCTCGACCGCCCGGACCGCCTGGCCCGTCGTCTCCGGGTCGAGCAGCGATGCACCGAGCTGCAGCGCGTCGGGCAAGGTCAAGGCGACCGGGAGTAGACCTCGACCCGCCGGTCGGGGTGCTCGCGATGCTCCTCGGCAATGATCTCGTCGATCCTTTCCGCCGTCCGCTTGACCTGGCCGGTCTCGTTCGTGACGACGTAGTCGTAGTCCTCCTGGCGCGCAAGCTCGATGGCGGCGTTGCGCTGACGCAGCTCGAGCTCATCGGCGGTCTCGGTCGCGCGACTCCGAAGCCGCTGGAAGAGGTCTTCGAGCGACGGCGGGATGAGGAAGATGAGGAGCGCGCCAGGAACCTTCTCCTTTACGACCTGGGCGCCCTGGACGTCGATCTTCAGGATCACATCGCGGCCCGCGGCGAGCGCCTCACGTACCTGTCGACGCGGCGTGCCGTACCAGTTGCCGTGGACTTCGTTCGCCTCGAGGAACTCGCCGGCGGCCCGCTGGGCGGCGAACGTCTCGCGGTCGATGAAGTGGTAATCGACCCGGTCCGCCTCACCCGGGCGCATCGCCCGCGTCGTGCAGGTCACGACGTAGTGGTAGTCGGGATCATGCGGCCGCAGCTTGAGGGCATCGATGATCGTGTCCTTGCCGACCCCACTGGGCCCCGAAATGATGACGAGCATCGCGCCGTTCCGCGCGTCCAGCTCCTCGATCGACTCGGTCACCGGACGACCTCGCGCAATCCTTCGAGCACCGATTCGAGCTCCGGCGGGAGCGGCGCCATCGCCCGGATGAGGTGCCCGTCGGAGGGCGAGATGAGCTCGAGCCGCCACGCGTGGAGGAATAGCCGATCGAGTCCCGCCGGCCCACGGCGCGAGGTCCCCGTTCCGTAGACGGAATCGCCGGCGACCGGATGCCCGATCGCGTCGAGGTGGACCCGGATCTGATGCGTCCGGCCGGTCACCAGGTCGAGCTCCAGCAGGGTCCAGTCGACGAACCGTTCGCGTACCCGGTATCCGGTGACGGACGGACGCCCGTCGGGTACGACCGCCATCCTGGTCCGATGCTTCGGGTCTCGCCCGATCGGCGCCTCGATCCGCCCGACGGCGGCGCTCACGTTGCCGTGGACCAAGGCCTGGTAGGTCTTCTTGATCCGGCGCGCCTTGAGCTGGGCCATCAGCGACGCCTGCGCCGAATCTCGACGCGCGACCATGAGCAGGCCGCTCGTGTCGCGATCGAGCCGGTGCACGATCCCCGGGCGCTGGACGCCGGCGATGCCGCCCCAGGTGGACCCGTCGCCGTAGGCCAGCAGCGCATTGACCAGCGTGCCGCCGGCGTGACCCGGGGCCGGGTGGACGACGAGCCCGGTGGGCTTGTCGATGATCAGCAGGTCGTCGTCCTGGTAGACCACGCGGAGCGCGATCTCCGGCGCCGGGGTCAGGTCGAGCGGGATCGCTTCAGGGACCTCGAGGCGCAGCTCGGTGCCCGCGCCGACGATGGTGTTGGCCCGAAGGGGCTCGCCCGCCGTGGTCAAGCGGCCATCCGAGATCAGCTTCTGGACGTAGCTGCGCGACAGGCCTGTCGCGTCTGCCACGTAGCGGTCGACCCGTCCGCTCGGTCCATCCGGCACCCGCAGCATGCGGACGCCGGCGACGGTCGCGGGATCAACCATCGGTCGCTCCTTGGGCCAGGCGCGCCAGACCGGGGATGAGCGCGACCGCCACGAGCAGCACGATCGCCGTGCTGATCGCGGAGTCGGCGACATTGAACGTGTAGAAGCGCAGGTCGCCGATTCCGATGTCGACGAAATCGACCACGTAGCCCAGGCGCAGCCGATCGATCAGGTTGCCGATCGCGCCGCCCAGCAGGAAGCCGAGCGCGACCGACAGGTAAAGGCTCCGGCCGGAACGGGCGTGATAACCGACGATCAGCCCGATGACACCGATCGAGATCAACCCGAACAGGATGGCCTGATCGCGGAAGAGCCCGAACAGCGCGCCGGAATTCTGGTGGTAGACGAGCCGGACGGCATCGCCGAGCACCTCCCGCACTTCGCCTTGGGCGACATTCGCGACGAGCCAGGCCTTCGTGAGCTGATCCAGCACGACCACGCCGAGGGCGATCCCGAGGAAGACGCCCCAGTGCGCGCCTGCGCGCGCGACCCGTCCTGCCGTGCCGTCCACCGTCCGTCCAGCCTACCCGTCGTCGGCGTGGCGACGCAACGCGATCACGACCGGCCCGCCGTCGAGCTCGACCGTCGCCTGCGGAAGGCCGGCCGGCGGCTCGCCCTCGACCACCTCCGCGAGCGTCTCGGTGGCGACTGACGGAAGGTGCGTCGCAACCGCGGGCGGAAGGGCGCCGACCCATAGGTCGATCTGGTCGTCCAGCTCGAGCGCCGCCTCCTTGCGCAGGTCCTGGATCGCGCGCTGCAGCTCGCGCGCATCACCCTCGGCGATCAGCTCCGGGGTAAGGGCCGTGTCGAGGACCACGACCAGCCCGTCGTCCTCGGCAACCGCAGTCCCCGGTCGCGGCGTCGCCTGGACCTCGACCTCGTCCGGCGCCAGGGTGATCCCGGCGAGGGTGACCGACCCATCAGCTTCAAACCGGACGTCCCCGCTGCGCGCCGCCGCGATGACGGCCGGGATCGATGAGCCGAGACGCTTGCCGATCTTCGGCAGCAGGGGCTTGACCCGGCGCTCGATCAGGGCCGATTCGTCGTCGATGATCGTGACCGCCTTGACGTTGATCTCATCGGCGATCAGCCGGAGCAGATCGGGTCCGACCGCCAGTCCACGATCGGGGAGGGCCAGCCAGGCGCCGGCCAGCGGCTGGCGCGTCTTGAGCTGGGCGATGCTGCGCAGCGTCCGCGCCAGGTCGACGGCACCCTGGGCGCTCGCCATCGAGGCCTCGAGCCGTTCGTCGCGATGGCCCGCCAGCTCCGCCGTCGGCCAGCCGGTCAGGTGGACGCTGTCGCGCGCCGTTCCGTCGACGGTCGTGACGAGGTTGCCATACATCGCGTCGGACAGGAACGGCAGGATCGGGGCGAGCATCCGGCACGTCGCGACGAGCGCCTCGTGGAGCGTGGCGAACGCGGCGACCCGGTCGCGCGCATCGTCCGAGCGCGAGAACCGCCGTCGGGACAGGCGCAGGTACCAGGTGGAGAGCCCATCCATGAAGGCCGACAGCGCCCGCGTGGCGCCGACGGCGTCGACGTCGCGCAGCCGGTCCTCGACGACAGCGGCCGTGCCCGCGGCGCGCGACAGGATCCAGCGGTCCAGGACCGGCCGGTCGGCCACGGGCGGGGCCGCCTCGGCCGGGGTCCAGACGGCCAGTCGGGCGTAGGTGATGAAGAACGCGTAGACGTTCCACAGGATGAGGAGCTCGCGGCGCGACTCGTCCGCCGCGTGCCAGCCGAACAGGATGTTCTCCTCCGGCCGGGCCTTGGCGAACATCCAGCGCATGACGTCCACGCCCATCCGGTCGGCCGCCTCGTCGAACTCGATCGCGTTGCCCCAGCTCTTGTGCATCGGCCGGCCGTCCTCGCCGAACACGAGGGCGTAGCCGAAGATCGTCTTGAACGGCTCCTGCCGCTTCAGGACCGTGGACATCGCGAGCATCGAGTAGAACCAGTTGCGGAACTGGCCCGGGAAGCTCTCCGTGATGAAGTCCGCCGGGAACCACTGCGCCCAGTAGTCCGGGGCCTCGCGGTAGTGGAGCGTGGAGAACGGCACGATCCCGGCGTCCAGCCACGGGTTGCCGACGTCCTTGATCCGCTCGACGGGCGCCCCACAGCGCGAACACGCGATCCGCACCCCGTCGACCCACGGGCGGTGGGGCGTATGGCCCTCGAACGCTTCCCAACCGGCGATCGCTCGCGCGTGCAGCTCCTCGCGCCCGCCGATGACGTCGATCGTGCCGCACGCGCCGCAGTCGTAGATCGGCAGCGCCAGGCCCCAGTAGCGCTTCTTGCTGATCATCCAGTCGTGCATGTTGCGGAGCCAGTCGAGCTCCCGGTCGGAGCCGAAGTCCGGGATCCAGCGGATCCGATCGACGACCTCCATGATCTGGTAGCGCAGGCTCGCCTCCACCTGCTCCGTCGTGAGCGTCTCGCGCGGCTGGTCGTAGACCGGGCCCATGGCGATGAACCACTCGTCGACGAGCCGGTACAGCAGCGGCGTGGCGCACCGCCAGCAGTGGGGGTAGCGGTGGGTAAACGGCTCGAGGTGGTAGAAGAAGCCGCGCCGCTCGAGGTCGTCGACGATCTGCTGGGCAACGTTCGGCGCGTCGAGGCCGCTCAGCCAGCCGAACCCGTCCAGGTACCGGCCGTCCTCGTCGATCGGGCCGACGACGGGCAGGCCCAACATCTTGCCGAGCTGGTAGTCCTCCGAGCCGCATCCCGGCGCGATGTGGACGATGCCGGTGCCCTCGTCCTCACCGACCTCGTCCCAGAGCACGACGCGGTGCTCGTACTCGTCGGCGAAGGCCGACCGCACGGCCGGCAGGTCGTCGTATGGACCGGTGTATCTCCACCCGACGAGCTCGGATCCGGCGACCTCCTCCTCGACGGTGAAGGGACCCTGGAGCGCGGTCTTCAGGGTTCCCTTGCCGAGCCAGAAGCGATCCTCACCCTGGCGGACCTTCACGTAGCGCACGTTCGGTCCGACGGCCGCGGCCACGTTCGAGGTCAGCGTCCACGGCGTCGTGGTCCAGACCAGCAGCGACTCCCCTTGCCGGTCGACCAGCGGGAACCGGACGGTGAGACCGGGATCCTCGCGGTCCTGGTAGCCCTCGTTCATCTCCATCTGTGACAGGCCGGTCCCACAGCGCGGGCACCACGGCATCGTGTCGTGGCCCTTGTAGAGCCAGCCGCGTCGGTGGACCTCGGCCAGGAAGCCCCAGATCAGGTCGTTGTTCTCGTTGCCGAACGTGAAGTAGCTGCCCCCGATGTCGGGCATGCCGAGCCGGCCGACGAGCATCTCGACCGTGTCGGTCACCGGCCCGTCCGGGCCCTCGATGGTCGTGACCGCCGATGGCTCGTGCCCCAGCAGCTCGCCAAGTCGGCGCAGATCCGCCGGGTCGTTCCAGTCCATCCACATCCCGAGCCGGATCGACTGCTCCGTCTGGCGGGCGGCGTAGGTTAGGACGCGCTGCTTGCAAAGCGTCACGAACCGGTCGATGCCGTACGCCTCGATGTCGCGCTTGCTGGTGAACCCGAGGTCGCGCTCGACGTTGACCTCGACCCACAGGCCCTGGCAATCGAACCCGTTCTGGAATCGCTGGTCCTCGCCGAGCATGGCGTGGAAGCGCTGGTAGAGGTCCTTGTAAGCGCGGCCCCAGGCGTGGTGGACACCCATCGGGTTGTTGGCCGTGATCGGGCCGTCCAGGAAGCTCCACTTGGGCCCACCGGCGTTCTGGGCCCGCAACCGGGCGAACGTCCGGCGGTCACGCCAAAGGGCGAGGATCTCGTGCTCCTGCGCGACGAAGTCGGGCTTCGAGGTGACGGGTCGGAACATTCGGCCTCACGTGGTCGGACGGTTGGGGCGGTCAGCGCGGTCGCACCGGCCCCGCCGGGCGCGCCGGCATCGGAGTCGGCGGGCCCGAGTATCCTACCCGCGATGCACGAACCGCAGGACGCGCGACCGCGCGGACGGTCTCCGTTCACGGCGGCGTTCCTCTCCCTGCTCTTTCCCGGACTCGGCCACCTGTACGCCGGCGCGCCGAGCCGGGCCCTGGCCTTCGCGGCTGCGCCGGTCCTGCTCGTCGCCCTGCTCGCCGGGATTGCGCTGCGCCTCGACCGGATCGACCTGGTCGGGCTCGTGTTCAACCCCTTCCTGCTCAGCTCCGTCTTCGTCTTCAACGTTGTCGCTCTCCTCTACCGACTGGTCGCGATCATCGATGCCTACCGCGTTGCCGAGTACCTGAACGCCTTCAGCGCGGCCGGTGACGGTCGTCTCGGGCCCGCGCACATCCCGCGCAATCCCCTCTCGGTCGCCGGGTTGGTGGCGGTGGTGCTGGTCATGGCGGGGAGCCACGTCGTGGTCGCCCGCTACGACATGCTGGCGCTCGACCTGCTCGAGAGCGGCTGCATCTTTATCGGCGACCAGCCGACCAAGGAGTGCGGCGTCGACCCGACACCGGGGCCCGGCGAGTCCTCGGAGGCTTCGACCGAACCCGAGCCCAGTGCCGTCGGCGGGGAGGTCCCGAACGTCTCGATCCCGCCGTGGGATGGCAAGGAGCAGCTCAACATCCTGCTGATCGGCACGGACCAGCGACCCCGGGAAGGCACGTACAACACCGACACCCTGATCGTGGTCTCGATCGACCCAAAGTCCAGGCAGGTCGCCATGTTCGGCCTGCCGCGCGACACCGTCGACGTCCCGGTCCCGCCCGGTCCGGCCCAGCAGGCGTTCGGCCCCGTCTATCCGAAGAAGATCAACGCCTGGTTCACCTCGGTGCGCAACCGCGAGGATCTCTTCCCGGGCACGGATCGGACGCGCGGCTACAACGGGCTCAAGGCGATCATCGGCACCCTCTACGGCCTCGACATCAAGTACTTCGTCGAGGTCAACTTCGAGGGCTTCGTCCGGGTCGTCGATGCCCTCGGCGGGGTGACCATCAACGTTCAGATCCCGGTCGTCGACGATCGCTTCCCAGGCGAGAACGGCAGGCTCGAGCGGATCTACATTCCGAGCGGCATCCAGCACATGGACGGCGCCCAGGCGCTGCGCTACGCCCGGTCGCGGCACACCTCGACCGACTTCGATCGCGGGCAGCGCCAGCAGCGCGTGCTGCTGTCCATGCGCGAGCAGGCCGATCCGCAGGAGCTGATCCCGCACCTGCCGGAGCTCGTGGCTGCCCTCAAGCAGGCCGTCCGGACGGACGTCCCGATCGATCAACTCGACGAGCTGCTTGGCCTGGCCTCGGAGATCGACACCAAGAGCATCCGCTCGTACGTCCTTGCCCCACCGCTCTACCAGCAGGAGTTCCAGTCCAGCCCACGCGGCTACATCATCGTTCCGTACGTCGACAAGATCCGTGCGGCGGTCAGGAATGCGTTCACCACGGACCCCGCGGACGAGGCGCTGCGCCAGAAGCTGGCCGAGGAAGCGGCCGGCGTCTGGGTCCTCAACAGCACCGGCGATCGCGATCGAGGGGCGCGGCTCGCCGGCTTCCTGGAGTACTACGGCCTGGCGGCGTCGGCGCCCCGCCAGACCCCGCAAGGTGGCGTCCTCGCCGATTCGAAGATCGTGGTCTACAACGGCGCCGAGACGCGGCTCACCGCCAGCATCGCCTACCTCGAGCAGCTGCTCGGCGTGACCGCGACCAACAAGACCGACGCGGCGATCCGGACCGAGATCGTGGTCACGATCGGTCGGGCAACGCCGGACCTCGAGGCGCCGGTTCTGCCCTGACGCTGCGCCGGGTGCCTCGTGCACCCTCCGAACGAGCCCCGGTACCTGCGCGGATATGCGTGCGATTCTTAGGACCGGGCTACCAATGGGCACAAGAGGTTGGTTCGACCTCGGTTTGGTGCTCAGCGCGTCGGTAATCGAGCGCGAGCAGTCACCTCCGAGGGCGATGTCGACCGCGATGCGCCGTGCGTAAGAACCTGGCGCATACGCGCGGGCACAAGGCGGCGGTAAGCCCGCAGCGCGCCCCGCCGCGAGGCCCTACTCGATCGGGGTCAGCCAGTGACGGTATTCGGGAAGGCGCCCGCGGACCGCGTCGAAGTAGCGGTCGCGAATCAGCCGACTGATCGGGCCGATCTCGCCCGAGCCGACTGGCCGGTGGTCCACCTCAATGACCGGTGAAACCTGGACGCCGGTCCCGCACAGCAGGATCTCGTCCGCGACGTAGAGCTCGGACCGGTCGATCGAGCGTGTCTGGACGGGAATGCCCTCGTTGGCCAGCATCTCCATGAGCGCCTTGCGCGTGACGCCCTCGAGCAGGTCGTCGCTGACCGGCGGGGTCAGGGCCACGCCGTCGCGTACGACGAAGAGGTTGGCCGCCGAAGCCTCGTTGACGTGGCCGCCCGCGGTCAGCACGATCGCCTCGTCAAATCCGTTGAGCTCCGCCTCCGACTTCTGGAAGGCCATGTTCACGTAGCCGCCGGCGATCTTGCCGCGCGCCGGCAGGGCGTCGTCCGCATTCCGCCGCCATGACGAGGTCATCACCCGGACGCCCGCCTCGGTGTCGATGTAATTGCCGAACGGCAGCGCCACGATCGACAGCTGGTTATCCAGATCGTGCAGACGAACGCCGATCGCCTTGGTCGACTTGTAGAAGGACGGCCGAATGTAGGCGTCCTGGCGGAAGCCGTTGCGCCGGATGGTCTCGACGATCAGGCCGGTCAGCACGTCGACGGACGGGACGTCCTTCATCAGCAGGATCCGGCAGGACTGGCGGATGCGCTCGACATGCTCGCGCAGCTTCAGCCCGTAGAGCGTTGCCTGCTCCTCGTTCCAGTAGGCCCGGATCCCCTCGAAGGTCGCGGTGCCGTACATGAACGCGTGGGTCATGATGCTGACCTTCGCGTCGCGCATCGGGACCCAGGCGCCCTCGAAGTAGCAGATCAGATCGTCCAGCGATCCGGCGGGTGGAGCGTGATGCGGCGTTGGCGTCGGCGTCTCAGCGACCTTCTCGGTGAGCATTCGCTTGGCTCCTGCGGCGGGTCCGCGGAGTATATCAGCGTGCTCCGACCATTCCGGCCGACTGCTTCAGGCCAGCACCCCGCTCACGACCACGATCACGAGCGTGAGATAGGCCAGATAGAACAGGCCGCCGACCAGGAGTCCCCGACCGCGCAGGATGCCTCGCCGGGCCATCGGGATGAAGATGAAGGCCGACGACAGGAAGGCGATCCCGGCCGAGGCAAAGGCCACATACGAGCCCGGCGCCGCCACCCAGTTGTTTGACGCGAAGACCAGGGCGACGACCGTCGGAATGGTCGACTGGAAGACCATCGCCCCGGTGATGTTGCCCATGGCCAGGGTGTGTTTGCCCTGGCGCACCCAGATCACCGAGTTGAACTTCTCCGGCAGCTCGGTGGCGATCGGTGCGATGACCAGGGCCAGCAGGGTACCGTCGATGCCGAAGTTCGTTGCCAGGTGCTCGACCGCGTCGACGAAAAAGAAGGCGCCAACGACGATCAGGCCGAGCGCCGCGATCACCTGCAGGTTCACCACCCGCAGGCGGGGTACGGTCGGATCGTCCGAATGGGCGGCGCGATCCAGGCGGTGGAAGCGCAAGGGCGCGAGGTCCTCGAGGTCGACGGCCGGGTCGGCCTCGAAATGGCCCTTGACGTACCAGGCGTAGATCGCGATCAGGACCACGGCCACGATCCATTTCAGCCAGACCGGCTCGACGGGCAGGAAGGCCGCCCCGATGGCGATCGCATAGGCGATGGCGAAGTAGCGCATGTCGTGGGCGAGGACGTCGGTGTCGACGCGCATGGCGTCGTCGGACCCGCGACGCCGGGCCACCGTCAGGACCGCGACACCGGTCACGAACATGGCCAGCGTGGCGAGCATGAACGGGGCTCCCAGGATCGCCCCGATCCCGACCTCGTTGGCCGCCTCGCCGCTTGCGAAGAGGATCGCGATGATCGGGATCATCGTCTCTGGCAGGGCGGTCCCGACGGCGGCCAGCACGGACCCGACCGCGCCTTCGGCGAGCTCGAGCTTGCGCCCGAACCACTCGATCCCGTTGGTGAACAATTCGGCACCGATCAGGATCACCACGAAGGCGACGACCAGGATCAGGATGTCCATGCTCAGACGGTAGCAGCGCCGGCGGTCGCGACGCCGATGACGATGATCGAGAGGATCCCGACGGCGATCCCGACCATCTGCCAGTCGCCGCGCCGCGCGTAGGCGACCGCAGCGAGGATGACTCGACTGATCGGCGCCGCCATGACCGCCAGCAAACCGAGCCACAGAAAGCCGGCCGGACCGAGCGCGACGACCTCGGAGCCAAGCGTCGCGAGGTCCAGGCCCGGACCCCCGGCGACCGGCGAAATCCCGGCGCCGAGCATCAGCCCGACGCCGACGACGAGCAGTGCCACCGACAGGTACGTGAGCGCGATCAACACCCGGCCGATCAGCCGTTCCACCCCGAGCGTCGGCCCGTCTCGCTCCTGTGTCACCCGACGACCCGCAGCAGCATCTGGACGGCCGTGTAGGCCAGCACGATGACGAACAGCATGCGCAGGAGACCCAGGTCCACCCGATGGCTGAGCCGCGACCCGGCGGTCGCGCCGAGGAAGACCCCGATCGCGGTGGGACCCGCGACGTACGGGTCGATACCGCCGTGGATGACGTAGATGACCGTGCTGGCGGCGGCCGTGATCCCGATCATCAGGTTGCTGGTCGCCGTGGCAACGCGCAGCGGGACGCCCATCGACAGGTGCATCAGGGGCACCTTGATGATTCCGCCTCCGATACCGAGGAGCGCGGAGGCAATCCCGGCCCCGATGGCGCCGACCACGCCGCGCCCGAGGTTACGGACACGGTAGTGGTCCCCCGAGAGTCGATCGAGGATCGTGGGCGGCGCCGGGTCCGGGCCGGAGGGTGAGACGTCGAGCGCGGGCTCATCGAACGGCGCCGCCGGCCTGGCCCGCGCCATCGTGAACGCGACGTAGCCCAGCAACCCAGCGAACAGCAGGGAGATGAGCCGCTCGTCGAGCAGGAAGGCGATGGAGCCGCCGACCAGCGCTCCGAGCGCGGTGAACAGCTCCAGGGTCATGCCCAGCCGGAGGTTCGCAATATGTCGCTCGAGGTAGACGCCAGCCGCGGCGCTGCTGGTCATGATCACGCAGACCAGTGACACCCCGACGGCCTCGCGGAGCGGCAGGCCGAACCCGAAGGTCAGCAGCGGGACGATCAGCACGCCACCGCCCAGGCCGAGGAGCGAGCCGAAGGCTCCCGCGGCGGCCCCGCCGCCGAGCATCAGCAACCCGACGATCATGCCGGCCCCAGGCTCGGGCGGATGGCGGCGAGCGAGACGGGCCGGCCGAGCAACGCAGCCGGAGTTACGGGCGGAGGTGCTGGGGCGCGAACGGGAGCAGGGCCACGTGACGGGCGCGCTTCAGCGCGACCGCGAGCTCACGCTGGTGTCCGGCGCACGTGCCGGTCTTGCGGCGGGGCTCGATCTTCGCCCGCTCCGAGAGGTAGCGGCGGAGGCGGTTGACCTCCTTGTAGTCGATTTGCATCGTCTTGTCGGCGCAGAAGGCACAGACCTTGCGGCGGCGTCGGTCACGGTAGAAGTCGTCGCGCTTCTTGGCTCGAACGGGGGGAGGCATGCTGCTGATCTCCTGGTCAGAAGGGAAGGTCGTCGATATCGGTGTCGTCGGCGGGCGGCCGTGAGGCGCCGTCGGACAAGCCGCCGGATGGCGCAGTGCCTGATGGCGCAGTGCCTGATGCGCCACTCGGGGCGGCGCCCGAGGCGGCGCCTGGGGCGCCGCTGAAGGCACCCTCTTCGTCACGCGGGCGCCGTTCCAGGCTGATGACGTTGTCGGCGGTTAAATCCAGCGAGGTCCGCTTCTGGCCATCCTGGCCCTCGAACTCGCGGGTCCTGAAGCGGCCTTCGACGAAGACCCGATTGCCCTTGCGGAGCTGTTCCGCGGCGCGTTCGGCACGATCGCCGAAGACACTCACGCGGAACCAGTCCGTGTCCTCGGTCCACTCGCCGGTCTGCTGGTTCTTGGTGCTCTGGTTGACCGCGACCGTGAACTGGGTGACCGGCTTGCCGGTCGGGGTGTAGCGCATCTCCGGATCGCGCCCGAGGTTGCCGATGATCATGAGCTTGCAGAACGCCAT
>JAUSJS010000230.1 GCA_030647575.1 Candidatus Limnocylindrales bacterium
ACTCGTGTGGGTTGATGACCAGACCGGTCAGGGCCTTGGGATAGAAGTAGGTCGACTTCTGGGGCATCACGTCGCCGTCGCGGGCAACCGCGGAGATCGCAGCGACGGGAGTCGGTTCGAGGAGGAAGACTGCGTCCGCGCCGTCGCCCGGGTCTTCCACGAGCTGGATCGCTCCCGACGCCGACTTCGAGTAGCCGACCGCGCCTCCGGTGACCGCCTCGGCACTGATTCCGGCGAGGCGCTCGAGGGCGATCCCCAGCAGCGTCACGTCGAGACTTCGGAGGGCCGATTCGCCGCCCGGCAGGTGTGGAGCGAATGCCGTGCGTCGGGCGGTGAGGAGCGCGCCACCGGACCGCGTCCAGAGCCCGAATCGGCCCGCACCGCCGTCGGCCAGGGCGATCGAGTCGAAGGCCCGGCTGAGCTCCGCCGCCTCGACGTCGCGGCGGACCTCAAAGAGCTCGTCCAGGCCGGCCAGCAGGGCTGCCACGCCGGCCTCGCCCAGGCCGCGCAGGATGCGATGGGTCGGCAGGACCGTCAGTGGCTGCCCGCTCGCCTCGAGGAACAGGGTGAGGATGTAGTCGAAGGCCGGATCCTCCTCGCACGACCGCGACATCCGGCGTTCCTCGCGATAGCGCAACGCCGTCTCGTAGCGATGATGACCATCCGCGATCGTGATCGGGCCGCGCGAGGCCGCGGCCAGCAGCGGCGCCACCGCTTCGGCCCCTTCGCCATCGGCGAGCACGGCCCAGAGCCGATGGCGGACCCCGTCGTCGTCGATCAGGTCGACGTCCGCGGACCGTGCGATGTGCGCGCTCAGCACCGGCAACCCGGTGCCGTCGGGATCGTTGTAGAGGCCCACGACAGGGCTCGTGTTGACGCCGGTCGCACGGAGCAGCTTGTAACGGTCCTCCCTGGGGCCGGCAAGGGTCCGCTCGTGGGGCAGGACGCCGGACCCCGGGCCGTACGCTTCGAGGCGGAGCCGGGCAAAGAAGCCGCGCTGGGTCCGTGCGACGTCGGTGCCGGGGACGCGGTAGGTCTGTTCGTAGAGATAGATCGATGGATGCGGGTCCTTGTGCAAGGTCCCGTCGGAGCGCCAGGTCGCGAGCGTCCGGGCCGCGCGGCGATAGCGATCGTCAGCCTCGTCACCGCGTTCGACACCGGGCAGGTCGAGGCGAACAACATTGACCGGGTGACGGGCGAGCAGGCGCTGCCGCTGCGCCTCGTCGATGATGTCGTAGGGCGGGGCGACGACCAGGGCCTGATCGGCGATGGTCGAGGTATTGAAACGAAGCGCGCGGAATGGACGGATCTCGGGCACGGGACCCTCAGGATGCGGCACGCTGGCCGGCGGCTCTCGGGACCTCCGCATCGTACGATAGCCGCCGCGCCAACGCCGGAGATCGTGCAACTTTCGGGGGAGCCCAGGCGTCCATGCTGCGACCAGACCCATCCAGACCGACAGCTGGAGCCTTCGTGCGTCTCCGTGCCTCCCGCTCCGGATTCTCTGCTGACGCCCGTCGTCCCTGGCGAGCGATCGCCGCGTTCGCGGTCGTGCTCGCCGCGCTTGGCCCCGGGGCAGCACCGACAGCTGCCGTGGACGGCCCGACGATGGAGGCGCGCATCCTGCTCAACGGGAATGCCCGGATCGGATCGTGGATGGCCGTCCAGGTCCACCTGGTGAACAACGGTCCGGCGGTCAGCGGCGAGCTTCGGTTGGCCGGTGGCAGCCAGGGCCAGACCCGGTTCGGGACGGCCGTGGACCTGCCGACGCAGTCCGACAAGACCTATGTCCTGTACGCCCAGCCGCCGGCGTTCGGGAGCGAGCTCGAGATCGTCCTCGCGTCCGGTGAGCAGAAGGTGGCCTCGACCAAGGCCAAGTTTTCGATCCATGACACGACCCAGCTCGTGGTGGCCGTCGTCGCCGAGCGCCCTGAAGGGATCGTTGGGAACCTTCGGCTGCTGCCAAACCAGAACCAGGTGGCAGCATTGGTGATGAGCATCGCGCCCGAGGACCTGCCGGAGCGGGTCGAAGGCTGGAACATGCTCGACCGGATCGTCTGGCAGGATGTCGACGCGGACCGCCTGACCCCCGCCCAGCTGGAATCGCTCCGCGGCTGGGTGGCCGCCGGCGGGCGCCTGGTCATCGCCGGCGGCACGGCCGGCCCGAAGTCGCTGTCGGCCTTCCCCGACGTCCTCCTGCCCTATCGCCCTACCGCCACGACGGACGTTCCCGTGGCCGCCCTCGGCGGACTCCTCGGTGAGGTCCCGGCAACGCAGGGGGATGTACCGGCGCTCTCCGGCGAGCTGGCGGGCGGTCGCGCCCTGGCGACCGTGGGCGATCGAGTGGTGGCGGCCGAGCGCACCTACGGGACCGGCCAGGTCACCCTGCTTGGCTTCGACCCCGCTGCCGACTGGATGACCGAGTCGAAGGCGTCGGAGGGGATGTGGCGCCGCCTGCTTCCGGCGCGATCGTCCGGCGGCCTGGTCTTCTCCGACGACAACATGCTGGTCAGCGCGGTCTCGCAGTTGCCGTCGCTGGCCCTGCCGCCGATCGGCGGCCTGATCGTCCTGCTGGGCGCCTATATCCTGCTGATCGGGCCGCTCAACTACCTCGTCCTGCGCCGCCTCGATCGGCGCGAGTGGGCCTGGCTGACTATGCCGGTCCTGGTAGTCGTCTTCACGGTCGGCGCCTACGGCTTCGGCGCCGTGCTGCGCGGCAACGACGTCATCGTCAACGAGGTCGCCATCGTCAGCGGCGCCCCTGGCGCAACTGACGGGTCGGGCCAGATCTATGTCGGCATCTTCTCGCCGTCCCGGGGTCGCTACCAGGTCCGGGTCCCAGGAGGCGCGCTGCTCTCGGCGCCGATCAACGACTTCTTCGGCGGCCAGGGAGCGGCGACCCAGCTCGACGTGCTGCAGGGCGACCCTGCTCGTGTTCGCGACCTCGCGGTGGGCTTCGGGTCGCTGCGCACGATCCGAGCCGAAACCCCGGTCACGGTCCCGCTCATCCGGACCAACCTGCGGCTGGAGGACGGGCGCCTCAAGGGGACCGTCAAGAACCTGTCGAACGAGCGGCTGGACAAGCCCGCCGTCGTGCTCGGCGGGACCGTCGCGACCCTCAAGGACCTCGAGCCGGGCGCCGAGGCCACGATCGACGTGCTGGTTCAGAACGTGCTGTTCGGGCAATCGCTGTCAGACAAGGTCGTCGGCCAGATCTTCTTCGGCGACGGTCGACCGAATGCGGACACCGCCGCGCTCAACATCCGCCACTCGATGGTCGACCAGCTGACCTACGATCCGAACTTCGGCTCGACCGGCCAGCTCGCGACCGAGGGCCCGGTCGTCCTCGCCTGGGGCTCGCGGGACCTGCTGCACATCGAGATCGAGGACCAGGAGCCGCGCCGACTCGGGAACGTGCTCTACTACCTGGCGGCACGCATGACGATCAGCGGGACCACCTCGTTCCGCTCTGACCTGATCCGCTCGAGCGTAGTCGACTCCGATGCGGCCTTCTTCAGCAAGGATCCGTACAGCATCAACTTCGGGCGCGGCACGGCCACCATCGCCTACCGGCCAACCACGTTCGAGGGCACCCTGGAAGCAACGGAGCTCGCCTTCGGCCTCAACTTCGGGGGCGATACTGGGCTAACCGTGAAACCGACCCCGGTGGAGCCGCTCCCGTCCATCCCGCCACGCTGCCCCAACCCTCCGACGCCGGAGTGTGCCCCGGTGATCGCCGACGGGCTTCCCGAGGTGGAGGTCTACGACCTGAAGCATCGGGAATGGAAGCGCCTCCCCCATCTGTCACCCGGTCCTCGGTATGCCGTGGCTGATCCGGCGAACTATGTCGATCCGACGACCGGAACCGTCCTGATCCGCTACGTCAACGACCGGATGGACAGCGTCGGCTTCAGCGTCGACGTCTCGATCACCGGGGCCGTCCGATGACCGCGATCGTCCAGACCCATGGCCTGGTCAAGCGCTACGGCCGGACGCTGGCGGTCGCCGGGCTGGACCTGGCCGTCGAGCCGGGCGAGATCTTCGGATTGGTCGGACCGAACGGCGCCGGCAAGACGACGACGCTGCGGATGCTCGCGACGGTCCTCCGCCCATCGGCCGGCAAGGCCGAGATCGACGGCTGGTCGGTCACCCAAAACGGTGATGAGGTGCGTCGCGTCCTCGGCTTCATGCCTGATGTGTTCGGGGTCTATGACGACATGAAGGTCTGGGAGTACCTCGACTTCTTCGCTCGCTGCTACGGCCTGCCGGCGGCCGCGCGGCGTCGGATGATCGCCGACCTGCTGGAGCTCGTCGACCTCGGCGACCGGCGCAACGATTACGTCCAGACTCTGTCGCGCGGGATGGAGCAGCGGCTCTGCCTGGCGCATGCCCTTGTCCACGACCCGAAGGTGCTGCTCCTGGATGAGCCCGCATCGGGACTCGACCCGCGCGCCAGGGTCGAGTTGCGCGAGCTGCTTCGTGAGCTCCGTGCACTGGGCAAGACGATCCTGATCAGCAGCCACATCCTGCCCGAGCTCGAAGAGCTGTGTACCAGCGTGGCGATCGTGGATCGCGGCCAGGTGCTCGCCCAGGGCCGGGTGACCGACATCGAGCGACGGCTGCGCTTCGGGGCGGTGCTGCGGGTGCGCCTGCTGCTCGAGGGGGAGGCCCTCGAGGCGGCCCGCGACCGGTTCGCCGCTGACGTCGACGTCGCCTCCGCCTCGATCCTGGAGGACGGCACGATCGAGCTCGGCTTCCGCGGCGACGACGAGGCCTCGGCGCGGCTGCTGGCCGCGTCGGTCTCGGCCGGGCTACCGATCATCAGCTTCGCCCGCGCGGCGAGCGATCTGGAGGAGCTCTTCCTGCAGGTCACAGCACCCGACCGCCAGCCACTCGAAGCGGCCTAGGAGCAGGCGATGAGCACC
>JAUSJS010000238.1 GCA_030647575.1 Candidatus Limnocylindrales bacterium
CATGCCGGTCGCAGAGCTGGCGATCCCGGGCGCCCACAACGTCTCTAACGCGCTCGCTGCTATCGCCGTCGCGCTCCTCTTCGGCGTGGGGCCAGACGCGATCCGAAGCGCGGCCGCGGCGTTCGAGGGGGTCGAGCACCGACTCGAGCCGGTCGCCCTGATCGACGGCGTCCGCTTCATCAACGACTCCCAGGGAACCCAGCCGGACGCGGTGGCGGCCGCGCTGCGCGCCTTTGATCCGCCGATCGTGCTCATCGCCGGCGGCCGCGCCAAGGGCCTCGAGATCGACGCGCTCGCGCCGGTCGTGGCCGAGCGCGTCGTCGCCGCGGTGCTGATCGGCGAGAGCGGACCGGACCTCGAGGCGAGCTTCCGAGCGGCCGGGTTGGCCCGGACGGAGCGTGCGGCGGACCTCGAAACGGCGGTTCGGCGCGCCGACGCGATCGCTCGCGAGGCGCTCGCCGCGAGGAGGCGGGGAGGCGGCCCTGGTGCCGGCCCGGCGACCGTCCTGTTGAGCCCGGCTGCCGCCAGCTTTGACATGTTTGCCGACTACGCCGCCCGAGGTCGGGCGTTCAAAGCCGCCGTCGCCACACTCGGGGCGGAGCGCGCCAGGGGAGGCGAGCGATGAACCTGACGCCGTCGATTCCGCGCCTCGGGCGCCGCCGCGGCGAGGAAGCCGCGGTCGACGAGCGACTGCCCATGGTCAACCGGACGCCGGTCAAGAGCCGCGCGGGCGCCGTCCGCCGCGAGCGTCATCAGGCCGACTACGTGATCCTGGTCGTGGTCGTCGCGCTGACCGCACTCGGCATCCTGATGGTCTATTCCTCGTCGGCCCTGAGGGGGTACCTGTCGCAGGACGCCGACACGTTCGCCACGGTCGGTCCCCAGATCCAGTGGGCGATCCTGGGGTTCGTCGCGATGGCGGTCATGATGCGCGTCGACTACCGCTGGCTGCGGCTCGCCTCCCTGCCGTTCTATGTCGTCGCCATCGGGCTGCTGGTCCTGGTCTTCGTGCCGCAGTTCAACATCGTCGTCGGAGGTTCGGCGCGCTGGCTGAAGCTGGGGGAGCTACCGGCGATCCATCCAGCCGAGATCGCCAAGCTGGCCATGGTCATCTACCTGGCCCACTGGTTCGCCCGGCGTGGTCACCGGATCCGCGGCTTCTGGGCGGGAACGGTGCCGTTCCTGATCATCGTGGCCCCGATCATCGCGCTCGTCTTCAAGGAACCGGACCTGGGGACGACCGGAGTCCTCACCCTGACCGCGCTCACGATGTTCTTCGTGGCCGGCGCGAACCTGTTCCACCTCGCGACGATGGTCACGGGGGCGTTGATGGTGATGATCGTGGTCGGCCTGCGCGGCTACCAGCTCGACCGGATCCGGACCTGGCAGAACCCCTGGCTGGACCCGCTCGGCGAGGGCTTCCACACGGTCCAGGGGCTGTTGGCCCTGGGTGTCGGCGGGCTCTTCGGGACCGGACTCGGGGCGAGCAAGGTCTTCGTCCCGAACGCCTTCAACGACTTCATCTTCGCCGAGGTCGGCCAGGAGTTCGGGCTGCTTGGCTCCGTCGTGGTCATCGGGCTCTTCCTGATCCTGGCGTACTCTGGCGTGCGGGTCGCGCTGGCGGCCCCGGACACGTTCGGTGCCCTGCTGGCCGCCGGGATCACGGCCTGGCTCTGCCTGCAGGCGTTCCTCAACATCGGGGTCGTCGTCGCGCTGCTGCCGATCACCGGGATCACGCTGCCGTTCATCAGTGCCGGCGGCTCATCGCTCATCATTAGTTTCGCGGCGGTCGGGATCCTGCTTTCGATCTCCCGCGAGACCGTGGAGAAGGGGACATGGAACGACGATGCGACTGCTGATCGCGGGCGGCGGGACGGGCGGACACATCTACCCGGCGCTCGCCGTCGCACGGTCGCTTCGCGCCCGTCCTGACCCGCCGGAGCTCCGCTGGCTCGGCGGCCATCGAGGGCTCGAGGCGAGCCTGGTGCCCGCAGCCGGCATTCCGTTGACGCGGCTGGCGACGCGCTCGCTGCGGACGGCAGCGGCCGACGTCCACGCCGTCCTGGATCCGATCCGCCTTGCGGCTTCGGTGCCGCAGGCGGTGGCCATCCTCGGGCGCGAGCGGCCGGCCGCGATCTTCACCACCGGCGGGTACGTCGCGGTGCCGGTGCTCCTGGCGGCCGCGGCCCTTCGCATCCCGGTCGTGCTGTGGGACGGCAATGTGATCCCTGGCCGCGCGGTCCGCGCCACCGCGCGCCTGGCAACGATGATCGCCGTCTCGTTCGAGGCGACCTGCCGTTCGCTCGCCACGGCGGCACCGGGCACGCCATGCTTCGTCACCGGCACACCGATCCGGGACGTCAGCGAGCTCGATCGGGAGGCCGCCAGGCGGCGTCTCGACATCACGCCGGGCGAACGGGTGCTGCTGATCTTCGGGGGCTCGCAGACGGTCGTTCGGTTCAACGCTGCGGTCGCCGAAGCCCTGCCGCGCCTGGTCGAGCGGGCCACGGTCATCCACGTCACCGGTGAGGACGGCTATCCGCCGGCGCTGGCGGGACGGGAGGCACTGCCGGAAGCGGTGCGGCGACGCTACCGGCCCTACCCGTTCCTGCGCGACGAGATGCTGGCCGCCCTGGCCGCCGCCGACCTGGTCGTGGGCCGAGCGGGATCCTCGACGCTGGCCGAGGCAACCGCGCTGGGCCTGCCGATGGTGGTGGTGCCCTATCCCCATGCGGCCGGCCACCAGCGGGCGAATGCCGCCAGCCTCGTCGAAGCGGGAGCGGCTCGCCTGGTCGACGACGCGGCCTTCGACGCGGCCGCCCTGCTCGATGCGGCGGCGCTGCTCGACGATCCGAACGCCCACGCGGCGATGTCCGCCGCGGCGCGGTCAGTGGGCCGTCCTGGCGCGGCCGTCGCGGTGGCCGAGCTGGTGCTGGCGGCAGCGGCCCGGCGGCCCCCGCCGGACGCCGAGCGGATCGCGCGACTCGCCCGGGGAGCCGGCGCGTGACCGTAGTGTTCGATCCGATCGCGACCGGCACCGAGATCCAGCGCCGGATCGGGGTCAAGACGTCACGGGACGAACCGCTCGCCCGGTTCACGACGATGCGGGTCGGCGGCCCAGCCGACCTCTTCGCCACGGCGCACAACGCGTTCGAGCTGCGCGCTCTGGTCCGATTCGCGCGCGCGCGCGGATTTCCGCACCTGATCCTCGGTCGGGGCAGCGACGTGGTGATCGCGGACGCCGGGGTGCGCGGCCTGGTGATCCAGGTTCGGGCCGAGGGTTCGCGCGTGGACGGCGAGCGCTATATCGCCGAATCGGGTGTGCAGATGGCGCGCGCCGCGACCGAGGCGCAACGGGCCGGGCTGACCGGCCTCGAGTTCGGGTTGGCCATCCCGGGCACGGTCGGTGGAGCCATCTGGGCGAACGCCGGCGCCCACGAGAGCGACGTTGCAGCCGTCCTGGAGTCGGCGCGCGTGCTGGCAGCCGACGGCAGCGAAGCCGTGATCCCGACCCGGGACCTCGAACTGGGTTACCGAGATAGCCGCTTCAAGCATCGAGCGCCGGGAGCGGCCGCCGAATTGATCCTGGAGGCGACCTTCCGGCTCTCCCCGGCGGGTCCGGACACGATCAAGGAACGACTCGATGGGATCCGACGCTGGCGCCAGGCCCATCAGCCGCTCGGGCTGCCCTCGGCGGGCAGCGTCTTCCGCAACCCGCCGGGCGAGTCGGCCGGCCGATTGGTCGATGCCGCCGGGCTCAAGGGGCTCCGGATCGGCGGCGCCGTCGTCTCCGAGAAGCACGCCAATTTCATTGTCAACGATCGAAAGGGGAGCGCGGCCGACGTGCGCCGGTTGGCTGAGCGGGTGCGGGCCGAGGTCGAGGCCCGCCACGGCGTACGACTGGATTTCGAGGTCGAGTTTCTCGGTGATTGGGGGGCCAGCCCGCCATGACGGCGCATCGCGGCGTTGTTGCTGCGCGCGCCCGGGCGGGCCGGCGGGTCGAATCGTGAACCAGCGGCCGCCGGTCGTCGTGCTGCTCGGCGGGCCGTCCGCGGAACACGACGTCTCGATCGTCTCCGGGACCGCCATCGCGGCGGCCCTCACGGTCGAGGGTTATCCGGTGGAGCAGGTTCTGATCGACCTCGATGGCGCCTGGTGGTGGCTGCCGCCGAGCCATCGCCGCGGCGATCGTCCGGCCACCGACTACGATGCCCCGGCTGCGCTCGGGTCGCAGGGCCCGCTGCTCGTCGGCGCAGCCCTCGACCGGCTCGCTGCCGGTCGACCCGCACCGGTCGTCGCCATCGCGCTCCATGGCCCGTTCGGCGAGGACGGGACGGTCCAGGCTCTGCTCGAAGCGGCCGGCCTGGCCTACACCGGGTCCGGCGTGGCCGCCTCCGCGATCGGCATGGACAAGACCCTGTTCAAGCGCCTCTGCCGCGGGCTCGGGCTGCCGGTCGCCGACTGGCGCGAGATCCGGGCGGGCCGCTGGGCCGCGGATCCGTCAGGGGTCCGCCTGGAGCTGGACGCCTTCGCCGCCGGTGCCCCCGATCGGCGCCTGATGGTCAAGCCGGCGCGCCTGGGGAGCTCGGTCGGGATGACCCTGGTCCACGATCCGTCGGAGTTCGACCGTGCGCTACAGACCGCCTTTCGCTACGACTCGCTGGTCCTCGCTGAGACTTACCTGCCGGGGGCGCGCGACCTTGAGGTGTCGGTCATCGGCAATGATCCGGGAAGGCTCGAACTGTATGGCCCGGGCGAGATCGTCTCCGGCCACGAGTTCTACGACTACGCCGCGAAGTACACGGCCGGCCTGTCGGAGACTTCGACTCGCGCGGAGGTCACGGACCTCGAGCGCGCCACGATCCTCAAGATCGCGCGCGACGCCTATCGAGCCATTGGCGCCGAGGGCTTCGCCCGGGTCGATTTCCTCCTCGCCGGCGGTTCGATCTACCTGTCCGAGATCAACACGATCCCGGGCTTCACGCCAATCAGCCTCTTCCCGACGCTCCCCGCGGAGGGCGGGCACTCGTTCGGTGCGGTGTGCAGCCGGATCGTGCAGCTCGCGCTCGAGCGCCACGACGCTCGGGCGGGCCGGCGACTCTCGCTGGACGAGTTGCCGCGATGACCGGCGGACCGGCCGCGCGGCGGACCCGGCCGCCCATCGCGAGCCGGCGGACCCGGCCGATTCGGCGCGCCTCGGCGCGCCTGTCCGTCGCTCGCGCAGGGGCGGCGCTGGCCATGCTGGCCTCGGCCGGCGCGATCTACGGCGTCGGTGCCTCGTCCGCGTTCGACTATGCGCGCCTGCAGGTGGACGGTGCCATCTACACGGATCTGGCGGCCGCCGAGGAAGCCGTCGCCGACGCGCGCGGCGAGAACCTCTTCCGTCTCTCGACCGAGCCGCTCGAGGCGGCGCTCGAGGCGTTACCGACCGTCGACGAGGCCAGCGTCGGCGTGCAGCTGCCGGGGACGCTGGTGGTGACGCTGCGTGAACGTGTTCCGGTCCTGGTCTGGAGGGTCGGTGCGAGGCGCTATCTGGCGGACAGCGGCGGCGAGCTGTTCGGCCGGATCGGCGATGACCCGCCGGCGCAGGCCGCCGACCTCCCGGTCATCGACGACCGCCGGGCGGCGTCGGCCGGGCTGTCGATCGGGACGCGCCTCGATCCGCAGGATGTGGATGCCGCCACCCGCCTGGCATCACTCGTTCCGAGCGACGTGGGCAGCGCGGCGAAGCGGCTGCAGGTCCGGGTCACCGACGAGAACGGCTTCGTCGTGCGGGCCGACCCGGAGGGCTGGATCGCGATCTTCGGCTTCTACACGCCGAGTCTGCGCACGCCCGAGCTGATCCCGGGGCAGGTCCGCCTGCTGCGCAGCCTGCTGATCGGACGCGAACCGCTGATCGAGCGAGTGGTGCTCGCATCCGCGACCGACGGGACGTACGTGCCGAAGCCGACGCCGAGGGCCAGCGCCTCGCCGAGCGCGTCGCCCAGCCGCGCGCCATGACCCGCCGCGCGCTGCCGGACACGCCGCGAGTTGCCGCGCTCACGCGCGGTCGAGTAGCCTTGCTCAAACCATCGGAACGAGGGCGACCACGACGTGCTGCTACCGCTGCTCGGGCTCCTCGTGGGCGTCCTGGGCGGCCTCCTCCTTAATGTCAACGTCAGCTTCGAGTTCAGCCGATACTCGGCCGTGGCGATCCTCGCCGCGCTCGACTCGGTCCTCGGTGCGGTTCGCGCGGAGCTCGACGGGGTCTACGACAATCGGATCTTCATCAGTGGGTTCCTGGTCAACGCGATCGTCGCCGTTCTCCTGACCTTCATCGGCGATCGCCTCGGCCTGGATCTCTACCTGGTGGCGCTCATCACGTTCGGCCTGCGTATCTTCAATAACGTGGCGCTCATCCGGCGCCATTTCCTGTAGGCCTCCATACGGAACGGAGACGGACGACACGGTGGAACGAGAAGCGGTCCTCGTCGGCATCGACGTCGGCACGAGCAAGGTCTGCGCACTCATCGGGGAGGTGAGCCGCGACGGACGGCTGACGATCATGGGTCACGGCACGGTGCCCGCGTCCGGGCTGAAGAAGGGCGTCGTGATCAACATCGACCAGACCGTCCGATCCATTGCCGACGCGGTCGAACGGGCCGAGCGGCTCTCGGGCTGGAAGATCGACCGGGCCTTCGTCGGCGTCGGCGGCCAGCACGTCGAGAGCCTCAACTCGCCGGGTCAGGTCGCCGTCACCGGCCACCACCGCGAGGTAACCCGCGAGGACGTCAACCGCGCGATCGAGGTCGCCCGGGCCGTCTCCATCCCGTCGAATCGCGAGGTGCTCCACGTGGAGCGCCGCGGCTTCACGGTCGACGGCCAGGAGGGTGTCAAGGATCCGCTCGGGATGAGCGCCCTGCGCCTGGAGGTGGAGACCCACATCGTCACGGCGTCAGCCACCGCCGTCCAGAACCTGTCCAAGTGCGTCGCAGCGGCCGGGGTCAAGATCGACGAGCTCGTGGTCAACTCGCTCGCCTCGGCGGATGCCGTGCTGACCGAGACCGAGAAGGAGCTTGGCGTCGGGGTCGCCGACTTTGGCGCCGGGACGATCGACCTGGCGCTCTTCCAGGATGGGTCGCCGTTCCACACGCGCGTCCTGCCGGTCGGCGGAGCCAACGTCACCAACGATGTCGCGATCGGTCTCAAGACCAGTCTCCAGGTGGCCGAGGAGCTGAAGGTTCGCCACGGGACCTGTGACCTGCGCTCGGTCACCGACGACGACGAGGAGATCAGTGTCTCGGTGCTGGGCGAGGACGCCGGCCGGACGGTCAGCCGGCTCGAGGTCTGCCAGATCATCGAGGCCCGGATGCGTGAGACCTTCGAGTTGATGCGCAACGAGATCCGCGCCGCCGGCGTTGGGATGCTGCCGGCCGGGATCATCCTGACCGGCGGGGCGTCGCAGCTGGCCGGAGCCGCCGAGCTCGGCCGCGAGGTCCTCCAGATGCCGGTGCGCGTCGCCGCCCCGGCCGGCATCGGCGGGCTCGTCGATACGCTGCTCAATCCGAGCTATTCGACGGCCGTCGGGCTGCTCCAGTGGGGCGCCGCCAGCCTGGGTGCGAGCGAGCCCCTGCGCTACGAATCGGCCCCGGCCCGCGGCGTGTTGGGCCGTCTGCGCGACGCGCTCCGGAGCATCTTCCCCTAGCCCGTCGGCCGCCTGTCCGGATGGGCGCCGCTCAACCCCGGGGCGGTGCCCGGGTGCACCGCACAGTCGTCTGGTCCGGCAACTTCGCGCGGTCGTCATGGTGCTCGGCGTCGACCCCGGCGCTATACTCCGTCCGATCCACGTACCCGTCACGGCACCGGAGCGCCAGGCGGGTCCGGCCGAAAGAGCAATCTCAGGCCCCCGTTGCGGGCACCCGGAGGAGAGGCTGATGCCGCTGCGTTCCGATTCCGAGAACTTCGCGCTGATTCGGGTCATCGGTGTCGGAGGCGGGGGCAGCAATGCGGTCAACCGGATGATCCGGGCCGAGATGATGGGCGTGGAGTTCATCGCCTGCAACACCGACGCGCAAGCGCTCCTCCAGGCGGACGCCCCGCACAAGATCCGGATCGGCGACAAGATCACGCGTGGCCTCGGTGCCGGCGGTGATGCGACCATCGGGCAGCGTGCGGCCGAGGACGATTCGGAGAAGATCAGCCAGGCGCTCGTCGACTCGGACATGGTCTTCATCACCGCCGGGCTCGGTGGCGGGACCGGCTCGGGTGCCGCACCGGTCGTCGCCCAGATCGCCAAGGAAGGCGGCGCGCTGACGATCGGCTTCGTCACCAAGCCGTTCTCGTTCGAGGGGGCGCGGCGCAAGCTGATCGCCGAGCGGGCCGCGGAGGAGCTCAAGGCCCAGGTCGACACGCTCATCACGGTCCCCAACGACCGGCTCAAGGACGTCGTCCAGAAGAACACGAGCATCCTCGACGCGTTCCGGGTCGTCGACGACGTGCTCCGACAGGGCGTCCAGGGGATCAGCGACATCATCACGATGCCGGGCCTGATCAACCTCGACTTCGCCGATGTCCGGGCGATCATGAAGGACGCCGGCTCGGCCCTGATGGGCATCGGTCGCGCTTCGGGCGAAAACAGGGCCGTCGAGGCCGCGCGCCAGGCGATCGCCAGCCCGCTTCTGGAAGTCGATATCCAGGGCGCCCAGGGCATCCTGTTCAACATCACCGGCTCGTCCACTCTCAGCCTCTACGAAGTGACCGAGGCGGCCGAGGAGATCCGAGCGGCTGCGGACCCGGAGGCCAACATCATCTTCGGCACGAGCTTCAACGAGCGGCTTGGCGACGAGGTCATGATCACGGTCATCGCCACTGGCTTTGATGGCGGCCGCAAGAAGCAGACCGCGCGGCACGAGGCAGCCGGCGTGATGGACTCCGCCGCGACGGGACGTCCCACCCGCGAGCGCGACTTCCTCGAGGAGCTCCAGCGCCAGCGCGACGAGGTTGCCGAGGGCGGCGGTTACGGCTCGAGCCGTCACGACCAGGACGCGGCGGCGGCCGTCGCCGTACCGCGCGTTGAGCGTTCCGTGGGCGAGCCGGCCCGACGCGCCGCCCCCGCGTACGACGCCGAGGACCTCGAGATTCCGAGCTTCCTTCGCCGCAAGTGAATCGGGCCGGCGCAATGCCGGCGTCGAAGTCGTGACCGCGAGCGAACCGGGCGCGCGCACCGTCGCGTACCGGGCCGCCCACGCGAGGGTCCTGGGCAGGATTGCCGCTGCCAGTGCGCGAGTCGACCGCGACCCGGCAGGGGTCACCCTGCTCGCCGTCTCCAAGACGGTCCCGGCCGAGGCGCT
>JAUSJS010000239.1 GCA_030647575.1 Candidatus Limnocylindrales bacterium
GCCGGCAGCCGGCCGACCCCCTCTCGACCTCCCCGGTCGGTCCGGACCACCATGCAGGGGTCTTGGTACGCGCCCACTCGTCGCGCGACTGTGAGTCGACGCCAAACACGGAGCCAATCGGGAATGTCCTCCTCGCAGTCGTTCCGCGACTCCCACGCGCGCTTCGATCAGATGGAGAGCGCGTCGTGGCTGCCTACCGCCTGCTGTCGACCCACAGTCGCGCTTCCCGTCAGACCCGCGTCCCGCGCGGCCAGTCGGCGGTCACACGCGAGACAGTGGCCGCAACCCTCGGGCGAGAGAATCCACGCTGCGGGCTCTCGGTCGATGGGTTCGGGTCAGCGAATGCCGATGAAGGCGCCGAATGGCCACACGAAGCTGATGACCATGGCGTGACTAGCGAAGGGTCGGGTACTGGCGCCGCCTAGCGTTGATCAGGTCCGGTTGCGCGACGAAGTGCGCCCGAATCGCGACGCGCGGCGTGAACGAGATTGGCGGCGCTGCGAGGAGGACCGCCGATGGCCAAGCCGGCCGAGTTTGCCTGATGCCGCGAACCTCGCGCAGCGACCTCAGGGCCGCGAAGCATTCGAAGGCGAGCAGCGCGCCGCACCAACCCCGAGCGCGACGGTAGGAGCGAGTTCGTAGGTCATCGGTCGATCGCGATCAACATAGGTGCGGAGCCCGCCAGCCCCGACAACGGTTCGGATCGGTCCGTATCAATTCCATGGCGATCCGAACGCGGCCAGCCCCGCGTCTCGTTCCCTTCCGTTTGACGCCGGGTAAGTGGGCGATACGTGCCAGTGCAGCGCCCCTTGCTAGCGTGAGCCCGTCATCCCGCCGGAGACGCAGGGTCGAGATCGGCGCAGCCGACCGACCGGGAAGGAGATCGGACCGTGAACAAGGTCCTGCTCACGGGGCGCCTCACGCGCGACCCGGAGATGCGCGGGCTCGCCAGCGGCAAGAACGTCACGACGTTCACCGTGGCCAGCAACGAGTTCATCGGCAACGGCAAGGAGAAGGCCGAATACCACGCGGTCGTGACCTGGGATCGGCTGGCCGAGATTGCCGGCCGCTACCTCGGCAAGGGCCAGCAGGTCGCCATCGAGGGGCGGCTCCAGACGCGCTCGTGGGATGACGAGCGGGGCGCGCGCCACTGGAAGACGGAGATCGTGGCATCCCACGTCGAGATGCTGTCGGGCCGGCGCAAGAAGGACTACGAGGCCCAGCAGGCCGCCGACTCACTCGCGTCCCAGGCGAGCGCGCTCGGCGAGGCGCCCGCCTCGGAGCCGATCCCGGCAGCCAGCTTCGATCCCGGCTCCTCGGACGACGACGAAGCCGAGGACACCGAGCCTGCGGCGGCGGCAGCCTGACGGAACGGCTTTTCACCCCGGCGGCGGCGTGGCCCCCCCCGCGCCGCCGCCGCTTCGCGTCCTCTGCGAGTCCCCGTGTCGGAGGTGGCAGCGGCAGTCTCCTTGAACCGGAACCAAAATGGGAACTGAGTGAGGTGGTATGATGTCGCCATCATGATGCAGCGCACCCAGATCACCCTCGATCCGACCGAGCATCGACGTGCCCGGCGGCGCGCCGCGGAACTTGGAATCTCGCTAGCCGAATACGTCCGGCGCCTCGTACGGCAGGACCTCGAAGGCCCGACCGTCCACGGCGATCCAATGAGCCTCTTCGCTCTCGGTGATTCGGGCGGATCGGACGTCTCGACCGCGAAGGATGCGTACGTCGCCGAGGCGATTGCCAGCGTTCGACGATCACGGTGACCTTATTCGTTGACTCGTCGGCCTTCTACGCCGCGGCGGACGTCGGCGACACGAGCCACGGTCGCGCGACGAAGCTTCTCGCCTCGGGTGAATCGCTGCTTACAAGCGACCACGTGCTTGTCGAGTCATGGCTGTTGATCCGTCACCGATTGGGGCGGAGCGCAGCCGAGCGGTTCTGGGCGGCAATCCGCGGCGGGGCCGCCGCGCTCGAGCCGATCGGTTCGGCTGATCTCGAGGCCGCCTGGGCCATCGGCCAGGTTTTCGCCGACCAGGATTTCTCCATCGTCGATCGGACGAGCTTCGCGGTTATGGAGCGCCTCGGTGTCCTGCGAGCTGCGACGTTCGACGCCGACTTCGCCGTGTATCGCTTCGGACCTCGCCGGGAGCGTGCGTTCGAGATTCCAGGCTGATCCTCGACCAGCAGCGCAGCAACCTCAGCTGAACTCGAAGAACGAGACGGCGAGGATCGCGTACACCAGGACGAGCAGCGCGCCTTCGAGCCAGTTCGTCTCGCCGTCGATGGCGATGAGCGCGCTGATCCCGACCGCCGCCGCCACGGCCGCGATCTCGAGCGGCGTGAAGACCAGGTCCATCGGCTGGCCGATCAGGACGCCCACGAGGACCAGGACCGGCGCCACGAACAGGGCGACCTGCAGGCTGGAGCCGAAGGTCACCGCCATCGCAAACTCCATCTTGTTCTTGGCCGCAAGCTGCACCGCGACCAGGTGCTCGGCGAGGTTGCCGATCGTCGGGATCAGGACGACGCCGACGAAGAAGGCCGACAGGCCGAAGGTGTCGACGAACGGCTCGATGGCGCTGACCAGGATCTCCGAGAGCACGGCCAGCAGGGCAGCCGCGCCGAGCAGGACGACGATCGCGACGCGACCACTCCAGGCCGGGCCGGCGTGGCCTTCCGGTTCGCCATGGCCGCCGAGCGTGCGATCGGGATTGGTGAACCCGTAGATGAGGGAGATGGCATACCCGGTGATCAACGCGACCGAGACCAGCACTGATTCCTCGGTGATCGTGCCCTGCGCCTGATCGCTGTTGGTCAGCGCAAACACGGCCGGGACGAACAGCCCGATGAGCGCGAGAACCAGCAGCGCGGCGTTGGATCCGGCGATCTTCGGGCTGAACGACTGGGTCCCGTGGCGGAGACCGCCGACGAGCACGCTGGCGCCCATCACGAGCAACAGGTTCCCGATGATCGACCCTGTCAGCGAGGCCTTCACGACCTCGATCAGCCCGGCTTGCAGGGCAAAGAGCGCGATGATCAGCTCGGCGATGTTGCCGAACGTGGCATTCAGGATGCCCCCGACCTGCGGGCCGGTCAGCGAGCCGAGCCGCTCGGTGGACAGGCCGACGACCCAGGCCAGGCCGAGGATCGCCGTGGCCGAAACCACGAACAGCAGCGTCGGGTCAGCGTGCAGGCCGAAGTCGAGGACGATCGCGGCGAGGCTCACGAGGGCCGTCGCAATGAGCATGATCCGCCCGAGCGGCGTGAGCGATCCCAGGATCGGCAGGCCGTCGGGGAAGCTGGTAGTGCTCATCCCGACATGCTCCGGCGGCCCTCGACGTTGTAGAGTCGCCGGCGCGGCAGACCGGTCGCCGCCGCGACGCGACGGGCCGCCTCGCTTCGACCGCTCCCCTCCCCGACCAGGCGTTCGACCTCCGCCCGCGCTTCGTTGAGCGCGTCGGCGGCCGCCGCCTCCGACGGCGGCGCTCCCCCGCCCAGCCACGCGCCGACCACCAGCGCGAACTCGCCCCGCGCCGGAATCCGGCCGTCGGCGGCCATTGCCGCCAGCTGGCCGAGGGTTCCACGCTCGATCGTCTCGTGAAGCTTGGTCAGCTCTCGGCAGACGGCAGCGGGCCGGTCCGCCCCGCAGGTCGCGGCCAGATCGGCGAGGGTCCCCGCCGCTCGTCCGGGTGCCTCGTACACAACAGTTCCGCGGTCGTCGGCGGCAATCCTGGCCAGACGCTCACGCCGCTCGCGGCCGCTTCGGGGCAGAAACCCCTCGAACGCCCAGCGCGGACCGGCGATGCCTGATCCGACCACCGCGGCCAGGACCGCCGAGGCGCCCGGCACGGGCACCACGGTCCCACCCTCCGCCGCCCAGGCCGCCACGAGCTCCCCGCCGGGATCGCTGACGGCCGGCGTGCCGGCGTCGGTCACCAGCGCCAGGTCGGCGCCGCCACGCAGGTGGTCGAGTAGCGCGACCACCCGCCCCGGCCCGCTCCTCGCGTGGTAGCTGGTGGTCCGGGTCTGGACGCCGTGACGGTCGAGCAGGCGGCGGGTGTGCCGGGTGTCCTCCGCGGCGATCAGCGGGACCGTTCGGAGGATCTCGAGCGCCCGGAGGGTCACATCGCCCAGGTTGCCAATCGGGGTGGCCACGATGTAGAGCGTGCCGCCGGCGCGCGCTCCTTCAGCGTCCGCCGGCATCACCCGCGTGTCGAACCGGGCCGGCGACGAGGGTAGAGGTAGTCCACACCCGTCGTCCGCGGCCCGAGTTTGGCGATCGGCGGGACCTGCCGCTTGAACTCGGCGCCCGCGACCATCCGGTCGACTCGCTCGACCGTCGCGGCATCGAAGCCCAGCGCGACCATCTCGTCCACCGATCGGCGCTTGTCGATCCGCCAGAAGAG
>JAUSJS010000246.1 GCA_030647575.1 Candidatus Limnocylindrales bacterium
CTCTTCTCGACCTTCTTCCGCCTCAGGCCGAACGCCACGTTCTCCTGCACGTTCAGGTGCGGGAACATCGCGTAGGACTGGAAGACCGTGTTGTCGTCGCGCCTGTAGGCGGGTAGGTCCGTCACGTCGCGACCGCCCAGGTAGATGGTCCCGCGCGTTGGCTCCTCGAAGCCTCCGATCATCCGGAGAGTAGTGGTCTTCCCGCAACCGGAGGGTCCGAGCAGGCTGAAGAACTCGCCATCGAGGACCTCGAGGTTGATGTGGTCGACGGCGACCGCCTCGCCGAACTTCTTGACCACGTCCACGAGCCTGACGTCGACTGTCGGCACGTTCGTTGGCACTCCTGGGACGGACAGCGGCCAGCTGCCGCCAAGCGGGGCTGGCCCCGAGGATATGGTCGCGGCGCGCCGAGTGTCAAGGAAACGCACCGCCGCGCCGGCGTGGTTTGAGCGATTCGATATTCGTCGCGATGACGACGTTCCGCCTCGGAATCCGTGAGCGAGCTGCCCCCGAACGCGGTCGCCGCGCCCTTCGTCCGAGCGCAGTAGGATATCGACGCGTCCGCCGTCAGAACACAGCAGCGCGTGCCGCCATGCGAAGGGACTCGACCGCTCATGCTCAGCCTCACCCACGACGCCGTCATCGATGCGATGCGGACGGTTCAGGAGCCCGAGCTCGGGCGGGATCTGATCAGCCTCGACATGGTCAAGAACGTCGAGATCGACGGCTCGGCCCTGAGGATGACCATCGAACTCACGACGCCGGCCTGTCCGCTCAAGGATGAGATCGAGCGAACGACCCGCGCCGCGCTCGGCGCGATCGGCGCGACCGAGATCCAGATCGCCTGGGGCGCGATGGTCCGGCGGGCGCAGCCGCGCCAGGCCGAGCAGCTGGTGCCGGGCGTCAAGAACATCATCGCGGTGGCGTCGGGCAAGGGCGGCGTCGGCAAGAGCACCGTCAGCGTCAACCTGGCGGTCGCGCTGGCCCAGGCCGGCGCCACGGTCGGACTGCTCGACGGCGACATCACCGGGCCCAACGTTCCACTGATGATGGGCTTGGAGGGCCAGCCGAAGGCGAGCGCCAATAACAAGATCACCCCGCTCGAGCGCTACGGCGTCAAGACGATTTCGATCCAGTTCTTCGTACCGGAAGGACAGCCGATCGTGTGGCGCGGTCCGCTCATCGGCGGCGCGATCCAGCAGTTCCTGCGCGACGTCGATTGGGGCGAGCTGGACTACCTCGTGATCGATCTGCCGCCGGGCACCTCGGACGCCCAGCTGACCCTCGCCCAGGCCGTGCCGATCTCGGGCGCCGTGCTGGTGACGACGCCGCAGGAAGTCTCACTGGCGGACGTTGGCAAGGCGCTCGCGATGTTCCAGCGGATGAGCGTGCCGGTCATCGGGGTGGTCGAGAACATGACCGCCTTCGCCTGCCCGCACTGCGGCGAGCTGACCGAGATCTTCGGGCGCGGCGGTGGCGAGCGCTTCGCGACAACCCACGGGGTGGAGTACCTCGGCGGCGTGCCTCTGGACGTCACGGTCCGCCAGGGTGGCGACGTCGGTGTTCCCGCGGTCGCCCAGCGCGAACCGGGTCCGGCCGCAAAGGCCCTCACCTCGATCGCCCAGACCGTCGCGGCGCGGATGAGCGTCCGGGCGGCCCAGAACATCGGTCAGCCGGTCCTGACGATCTCCTGATCAGCCGGCGCTGCGATCGCCGCCGGGTGTCCGGGCGACACGATGGCCGTGAGCCCCGGCACGGCTGGGCGGATCCAGGGTCCTGCTGCCGCGCACAGCTCCTCGAGCTCGGTCTGGCGGGTGGGGGAGTAGTGGACGAGGAGCGCCGACCGCGCTCGCGCGCGTGTCGCCATGTCGATCGCTTCCTCGGCGGTCAGGTGACCGCGCTCGGCGTCATCGTGGGCGGGCAGGCGTAGCGCCGCCTCGATCAACAGCAGGTCCGCTTCCGAGGCGAAGTCCACCACCGAGTCGCTGGGTCCCGTGTCGCCGGTATAGACAAGCCGGGCGCCGTCGGGTGCCTCCACCGAGAGGCCCCAGGCTGGAACGTAGTGGCGGCCGCTGTTGAAACGGATGGTCAACGGCCCGATGACCAGCGGTTCGGACGGGTCGTATTCGTCGATCGCGTACGCGTCGTCGAAGAACCCGACACGTTCCGAGATCCCGGTCGCCAGGGCGTCCAATCGAACACGCCCGCCGGGCGGGAGATGGACCGGCAACGGGTCGGCGGCCGGTTCACCCCACGGATACAGATATCGAAGGCCGACCAGATCCAGCGAGTGGTCGGCGTGCATGTGGCCGACGACGACAGCGGTCAGCTCGTGCGGATCCAGCAGATCCTGGAGTGATCGGATGACACCCTGCCCCGCGTCGAGCAGGAGCGCCGTCTCGCCCCACTCGACGAGGTAGCCCGCGGCCGCCGACGCAGGGTGAGGAACCGCCGTGCTGTTTCCGAGCACGGTCAGGCGCAGGCGCCCCTCCGGGTCAGTCATGCCCGACATCCTACGGCCTGTCGCTGGAGCGCAGTCGCCGCGCGTGCGACCCGGGAGCTGTCGGAGAGCCGACAGCGCCAATTCGTCAGCGGTGGTAGGTGCCGTTTAGGGTCGCCTGGGCAATCACGTGGCCGTCGATCGCGGCCTGGAGGTCCCCGATCCTTGGTGCGCCGGTCAGCTCGAGGGGGCCGTCCAGCGCGTAGAGCACGAAGTTGTAGCGATGCTCGCCGGACGGCGGGCAGGGGCCGCCGTAGCCTGCCCTGCCGAAGCTGTTCGTTCCCTGGGGTGGGGCATCGGGGGACGACGAAATCGCCGCGGGCAGCCCACCGGTCGGGGTTCCGGTCATGTCGTAGACGAACCAGTGGACGAAGTCCCGAGCGTCGGGATCGGTGACGACCAGGGCCAGTGCCCGGGTTCCTTCGGGCGCGCCCGACCAGGCCAGGTCCGGCGAGACGTCCTCTCCGTCGCACGTGAACCGACGCGGGATGGCGCCGCGGTCGTTGAACGCGGTACTAACCAGGCTGAAGGACGCTGGACTCATCGTCGTGACCTCCGTCGCGGGCGGGTTTGGCGCTTCGGACGTGTGAATCGTCGTGGCATCAGGCACGATCGTCGCCGATTCGGGGGCACGCGCCGTGCCCTGGGCCGTTGACGAGCAGGCTCCCGTCGCGAGGGCCATGGTGGCGAGCCAGATGCCGAGCGTCCTCCGCACCCGTCCATTATCGATCAGGTGTCGGAATCCATCGCCTTCAGCGTTTCGAGCACGACTGCGGCAGCGGCGAGCGCCGAGCGCGAGCGGCCGAGTGGGCCGGCGAGGAACACGATCCGTCGAACTTTGCGCTCCGCGAAGGGTGTCGACACCGCGATCGAGACGGCCGTGTCGCCGGTCCGCGGGCGGGCTCTGATCGCCACGCCGACCTCCGCACCCCCGAGCTCGCGAGCCCGACGGGCAAACCGCAGCAGGCCATCCGCGTCGCCGTCCGCGGCGTCCTCGTCGCCGGGAGCGCCTGGACCCTCGACGTGCCCGCCGTCCCGCGCGGCCTTCCTCGCGTGCGCTCGAGCGGCCGGGGCGTCCAGCGAGATCGTTTCGTCGAAGCGGAACCAGGCCGCATCGCCGAGCAACGTGCCGAAGCTCCCCGCGGTGCCGATCTCGACCGCCGCCAGGTTCCAGCCGAGCTCGCCGAGGCGCGCCCCGATAGCCTCGCTCCAGGTGGTCTCGCCGGTCGCCCAGACGTATTCGCCGACCAGGTCGAGCAGGGTGGTTGCCGCCTCGTCGACCAATTGTTCCGCCGTCCGCGGTAGATCCGCCGTCGCCGAGATCCGGACGTCGACAGCTTCGACCCGGGCGTAGGTCGCGACGATCGGGTTGGTGGCCCGGAGCAAGGCCTCGCCAAGTCGCTCGGCGACCTGCGATTCGCCAATCCCGGTCAGCCGGTAGGTGCGAGCGGCGACGTCTGCGCCGAGGCCGAGCTGCTGCAGGCGCGGGAGCGCCTGGTCGGCCCACATCGGTCGCATTTCGCGAGGTGGTCCGGGCAGGGCGACGACCACGCGACCATCGGGGCGGGTGACGAACCAGCCAGGCGCCGTCCCGTTCGGATTGGGCAGCGGGGTGGCGGACGGAATCAGCCAGGCCTGCTTGACGTTGAGCTCCGGGAACGGCATCCCGCGCCGGCTCGTCGCCACCGGCCCCGGCGGTTGCGCGCCCAGTCACGCTGGCTGGCTGCATGCGGGCGAGTACAACAC
>JAUSJS010000247.1 GCA_030647575.1 Candidatus Limnocylindrales bacterium
ATCTTCTCCTGCAGCACCGCGAGGAGCACGTTGTTCGCCTCGGCCCGAGAGCGCGTGAACTCATCGTAGACGAGGGTGAAGCCGTAACGGCAGGCCACGGTGAGGCGGTTGTCCGTCCAGCGGCGCGACATATCCTCCTCGGTCTTCAGGACCGAGTGGATGTAGCGATCGACCACCTTCCGAAAGCGATAGCCGTGCTCGGCGCCCACGAGGTCGGAGGTGGAAAACTCCTCGTCGCCGTGGATCAGCACGACCGGACGGCCCAACCGCGCCGCCACGTGCATCGCGAGCGTGGTCTTGCCGGTCCCGGCTTCACCCCGGAAATGGATGGGGAAGCCGCCGCCGATGAAGAGGAGAGCGCGCTCCACGATCTCCTCGACGAACGGGGTCGCCACGAAGTTGGGCAGCGGCCGCGGCTCCAGCAGGGTCGCCACGTCCGGGGCCGCCATGCGATCGACGAACGGCATCGCCACAGTCAACCTCCTTCATAAGGTGCGCAGGGTGCGCCACGCGGGCGTGGGGTCGGAACCCCACGCCTCCAGTCCAACGTCCGGTGGTCGACGCGCCGTGGCCCGACCATCCGCGGCCTCAACGCCCCGAGAGCTTCGCGAACATCTGCCGCCCCTTACCCTGGCGTTTCGCGCTCGCGTGCACGGCCGCACCGGCGGTCTCATACCCCGCCGTTTGGGCCGCCGCGGCGTGGGTTGCGGTGCGGGACCTTCGCTCGCGCATCGTCGCGTTGAGGTTCTCCCAGGCGGCGCGCGCCTGAGCGTGCGCGCTCCGCACTGGGCTCAGCCAAGCCCGGAAGTCAGACACGCGTGCGGCCTCGACCTTCGGGAGTGCGGCCGCGACCTTGGCCCGGTCGGCACGCTCCCGCCCGGCCATCGCGGCATGTGCCTTGCGGAACTCGGTACGTTGAACGGCAACGCTTGCCCGAAGGTCGGCGTATTGCTCCGACAGTCCGGCGCGCTGCTCCAGCGCCATGGCCTGGTGTGACCGGTCGAACTCGCTCAACTGTTCGTCGGTTGCCTCGCGGATCGCTGCGACCTCCCCGACGCGTGCGTCGTAGGAGCCGATGATCGTCTGCGCCAGATGCTCCAACCCTACCGCTACCGTCATTGCCTTCGTCCTCCTTGGTTCTTCTTCGGTTCTTCTTTCGGAGCGCCCGTCGCGCCGGGCTCGTCCAGCCACCCGCCGTCGGGATGCCCGCACCGCTCACGAGGTGCTACCGAGACGCGCCCGACCCACGCGTCTCCGGAAGGCAGAGGGGCCCGGCTGCTGGGGATACGCAACAGCGCGAGAGCGATGCGAGCGCCGTGCCTAGGCGGCGGCCTGTGCCGTCAGTCCAACTGCCTCGGCGTACTTGAGGTACGTGTCGACCGACGCCACCACGACGCGTGCTTCGATCGCGAGGATCTCGATCCCTACGAGGCTGACCCGGACCCAAGCGTCGACGACGACGCCCTTGTCGAGGATCCGGTCCACGACCTCGGCCAAGCTAGACGACCCCATGGACTTCTCTACTGACATACAACAACAACCTTTCTTTCATGGAATGAGAGTCACCCAGGTAACGCGAAACCGGCACATGATGCGCGGCGCCGCCCTCGTTCTTGTGTCCCCCTTTCATATCGTCATCTGTCGGCGGGTCCGTCTGCTCTGGCTGGCGCGATTAGTTGCTCAGGGAGCGCAATCAACCGCGGTTCGAATTGTCGGGAGAGGGAAGTGAAAAGTCATGACGGAAACTCATAAGTGGCGCGGTCAGCCGCTGACGACTGGTTCGTCTGTCGCAGTTGGTGCGGCGGCATGGGCAGTGACCGCCGACGCGCTGCATCGCGAGGGCGATGACGGCCTCGACCGGAGTGGAACCGCGCGCGGTGGTTGCTGAGCGCGAGTCGGCTGCTTGGCGTAGCGCCTCAAGGTGGCGCTCTCGTCCTTGGGCGGCTCTCGTCCTTGAGGGCGTTGAGGAGCGGGTCGAGCTTGCCTGTGTAGATGCCATCAGAGTGACCACTCTCAACGACAGGGCCGCACAGTAAACTTCTCACAAACCGTGTAAATGCTCACATAACTTGTGGCCCTGGTGCTGGTCAGGTGACAAGGAGTAGGGTCACGATCAATCCACGGCCAGACTGCGAGCCTGCCGCGCGTTGGCGAGTGCGGCGCCTCGCAGCACGGGCCAGATCACGAGGGTCGTCGATGACTGGGACAAGGCTACGTGCGCCAGATTCTGCCAGCGTGCTCCTCGTCATGCGCCAGGGTGCGTGGCGCGAGAGCCTCGTGCGCGCCCTCAGCGGGGGGGGGGGCGTTCACGCCCGCACGGCGGGCGATGTGCGCGAGGCCGCCGCTATGTGCGAAACCTGCCAGCCCCAGCTGCTCGTGGTGGATCTCGATTGGGTTGGCGACGCCTACCGGGAGCTCCTGGGCCGAAGCGCGCTGCCGGCCATCGGGCTCACGGCCCGCCATGACACAAAGACCAAGCTCGCCGCCTTCGCGGCCGGAGCCGACGA